>CABVCF010000162.1 GCA_902496775.1 uncultured Collinsella sp. | reverse complement strand
CCGCAGCGATCTGGCCAAACAGAAACGGGTCGTCGACCATCGGTGGGAAGAAGTCGATGGACTGCACAAGGCCCAAGTTATCGCCAACGCGAAAGACGCTCGCATCGTCGGAGGTATCGAACCCCACGAGCAGGTTGTCGTTATGCACATTGGGCAAGTCGCCCAGGACCTGGGCGAGGGCTCCGGGAGCCAACTTAGCGGCTCAACCGCTCGCGGCAGTCATGGACGTGAGCCTCACGGTGGCTTTAGCCATACGAACCCCCTTCCAACAAATCAACGACTTTAAGTATACGCCCCAGACACGCTTCCCAAGAGACCGCCGACGGCTCGAACGTCGAAGGCGGCGCCGCAAGCGCCTGCGCGATAGCATCTGCCAGTGCGCGCTCAAACAACGGAAGGTCGGCCGCCACGGGCGTGTCGACATCCGTCATACGCGGCGACGCCACCCACGTCACGGGAGCACCGGGAAGCATCGCCTCCATCCAGGGACGAACGCCGGGCAAATCGGTCGCCACAACTTTGCAGCCGCACGCGAGGGCCTCGATCGTCACGAGCGGCAGGCCCTCGTAAAACGAAGGCAGCACAAAGACATCGGAACTGCGGTAGGCACGCACGAGCCCATCACTATCCAAGCGCCCCGCCAGCGTCACCGGCACATCCGAGGCCGCGCTCAAGCGCTCGATACGCGCGTACTCGGCATCGTCCCCGCGGCCGCCCACAAGTACCAAGCCAGATGGGCGGACGCCATCGTCAATCGGCAATGACACAGCTCGAACCAACGACTCGACGCCCTTTTTAAAACAAATCTTGCCCACGTACACAAGCGATCCCGGCTGCCTCGTCACGCTTGCGTCGCGGCAGAAGACGCGATGGTCGTAGCCCGTCCCAATCACGTGGATGCGATCGGCATCGACGCCGCACACCAGGCCAATCTGCTCAGCCTGCTCAGCATGGAGCGCAAAGACGGCATCGAGCCGACGAACCGCACTTACGATGCGATCGCGCTCGAGCGCATGCGAACGCAGCTGGCGCAGGTCGGTCGAATGGCACACGGCAACAACCGGCACGCCCCGGACACACTCGCGCGCCAATGCGGTCACCAGATACAGGTGATGGCAGAGCACCAGATCGGGCCGAAACTCAGCCACCGCCCGATCGATTGCTGCAGCAAATGCCCGCTCAAATGCCTTGAGCATCGAAGGCGTCAGGTCACGATAGCGTGTGGAGGGATAGGGCATGACATCGGACATACCGCAGATGGGAAACGGCAGCTCGGGCGACTCGAACGGTACGGCAAACACGGCAGCACGCCGGTCCAGCTCGCCTTGGGTATCACCCGGTGCCGCGCCGCAAAGCACGGCGGCGCGATGCCCCGTCTCGATCTGCTCGCGCACGAGCGCGGCAAGGTAGGTGCCGCTGCCGGTGCTATCTGGTTTTTGTGCCGAGATATTGAGGATGCGCATGTAGCGGTACACCCCTAGGCCAAGGCGGCGGCGCGGA
>CABVCF010000161.1 GCA_902496775.1 uncultured Collinsella sp. | reverse complement strand
GTTTGGGGCGGCACGTTTTTGTTATAGGAGATTCATTTGAGCCTCATGGCTATGTTCCCGTTCGGGAACATAGCGCCAGTTGCTTCAGCTATATTCCCGAACGTGAACATAGCCCAGAGAAAAACAGCAAGAGCGCGCCTATTCGAAGTATTGGAACTTGTTGGTTGAGAAGGCAAACGTGACGACGAAGCCTTCGCCGGGCTCGGACGCTGCGGTGACGTCGATACCCATTTTGGAGCACAGACGCGCCACCAGGTAGAGGCCGATGCCCGTTGCGCGCTTGGTGGTGCGACCGTTGTCGCCGGTAAAACCCTTCTCGAACACGCGCGGCAGGTCTGCCGCACACACGCCGCAGCCGTTGTCCGCGACGGTAAGCTCGATGCGTTCACTCGCCAGGCCCTCGTCCAGCAACGCACCCGAAAACGTGATCTTCGCACCATCCTCACGCGCATATTTAATGCTGTTCTGAATGAGCTGGCCCAGAATAAACTCGAGCCACTTCTCGTCGGTAAAGACCTCAAAGTCGAGGTTCTCGCACACCGGCGCCACGTGTGCCGCGATGAGCTCACGCGCATTGGCCTTGATCGCGCCCGTCACCAAGGTCTTGAGATCCCAGCGGCGAATCAGGTAGTCACGCTCCACGACTTCCGAGCGCGCATAGTACAGCGCCTGGTCGATATAGCGCTCCACGCGAGCCAACTCACGGCCCAGGTCGTCCACGCGCGACAGGTCGTCTTCGCTGCCGTCCAGGTTTTCCAAAATCAGGTGAGCCGCCGCCAGGGGCAACTTGGCCTCGTGGACCCAACTCTCGATATAGTCGCGATAGTCATCGGTCTGACGCCGGCCTTCGGCAACCTCGTCGCAGGCAGCTTTGCCCACCCGGCGCAAGACCTCGTACTCGAGCTCGCCCTCGGCATAGGTCGGGCATTGCACCATCTCCTGCACCCATGCGGGACTCTCGAGCTCCTCTGCCGCACGCTCCAGCTGGCGCAGAAAACGACGACGACGCGCGTACTCGATCACGATGCCGAGCATACCGAAGATAAAGGACACGCCGACCGCCACGGCCACGATAGAAACGGGTGCGCCGGCGACCGTCAGCACAAAGCAGCTCAGCAGCACGCCGCACGTCCACACGGCGACGGGAAGCAGCGCGTCTTTAAAGAACTTGGCAAACGACATAGCCGGCCCCTAGACCGAATAGCCTTGGCCGCGATGCGTGGTCAAATACCCCTTGATGCCGATTTTTTCGAGCGTGGTGCGCAGGCGGTTGATGTTAACGGTAAGCGTGTTGTCGTCCACGAAGGCGTCGGAGTCCCACAGGTCCTGCATGATGGCCGAGCGCGAAACGATCTTGCCCGCGCGGCTCAGAAGCAGCGAGAGGATACGCAGCTCGTTTTTGGTGAGCTCGGTGCTGGTGCCCGTTTGCGTGTTGGTGACCATTGAGCGGGCGAGGTCGAGCTCCAGCCCCTTGTGGACAAGTGTGCTGCGCTCGCCTGACGCCG
>CABVCF010000160.1 GCA_902496775.1 uncultured Collinsella sp. | reverse complement strand
GCAAACGACTCCATCTCGTAGAGCGTGCAGAACTGCAGGGCCACGTCGACGATACCGTCGGCATGCAGGTCCTTGGCCATCTGGACAATGTCCTTCATACGCTGGTCGTTGGGCGTAAAGACAGCGCAGTTGATCTTAAAGTAGCGCTCGGCGATGGCATCGAGCATCCCATCGACCGTCTCTCCGGACTCGTCGACCAGGTCCTTGTAGTAGCGCGAGCCCGTGCAGGACTCCTCGCCCACCACGACGCCGCCGGCCTTCTCGATAAGGTTGAACAGCTTCCAGTTGGGCACGGCCATGGGCGTGCCGGTGTACAGGATGCGCTTGGTCCCCTTGGGCGCCACGCCCTCGCCGGCCTCGACACGCTGCTCGCACTCGGCGGCCATGTCGTTGATGGCGCCGGTCAGACGCGGCGTGTCGTCCATAAAGGCGGCCTGAACGGTCAGCAGGCTGTCGAGACCGCTGATGGGCGCCGGGTCGGCAGCGCGCGTGGCTGCGAGGCGCTGCAGGGCGCGACGCTTCTCATTGACGGCGTGGATGGCGGCCTTCAGACGCTCGGGCGTGATCTTGACGCCGCACTCTTCCTCGATCTTGGCGGCGAGCTTCTTGACCTCGGCCTTCCAGGTCACGAGCGTCGACTCGTCGTGTACGTTGGGAATATCCATGACGTACATGTTCTTTTGCGTGGCAAAGAACTCGTAGGCCTTTTTCTTGCCGTCGCAGGTGTTCTCACCCACCACCAGGTCACTCGACTCAATGTAGGGGCAGACCTCGCCCAGCTTAAAGCCCGCAAAGCTCTTGATGAGCGGGCAGGTGTTGCGCGGCAGGTGCTCCTCAACCTTATCGGTCGCCCAGTCGGCACCCGAGCACAGGCCCACGGGGATACCGTCGCAGGCGAGCACGATCTCCTCGGGCACGTAAACGCAGAACGAGCCCACGATCTTGGTGGCCTCGCCGGCCTCCTTCTTGTCGAGCATCTCCTTAATACGGCCGCTGTGGATGTTGGTGGCGACAAAATCCAGGTAGGAAGTGGACTTGGGGCGATTGTTCTGCGTCAGGAACATATCGCCGTACATCTGGCCCACGGCGCCCAGCAGCATGTCGTGGTCGGCAAGATTCATGCCGAGGCTCTCCCACATCGGATGGAAATCGAATTCTTCAGCCATGACGGTTCCCCTCTCGAACCAAAAACGGATAACAGCGGTATCGATGCACGACGGACGGCGATTGCCCGGCCGTGCTCAAACCCGGAATTTTAGGGAACCTGCCTTGCGGTCGATTATTTAGTTGTGCGTCGTCTCTCCCGGAGCCGTGAACATACCTGCTCATATGCGGCTCCGAGCCATGTACAGGGCGCGCGCGGCAACGCGGCGAATGTATGTCGTCTGCGGCATGTGCGCACCCTCCTTTACAAGTTGAGGTCAACTATATCAACGGTCGTCGACCATGCGAACACCGTTGACATTCGTACGACAGCGTCGTGTGCCGTCGTTTAATAAATAATTATCTCGATTGATAAGGGTTTATCATTCCTCGTTCGGCAAACGGCAAGACAAAGCCG
>CABVCF010000159.1 GCA_902496775.1 uncultured Collinsella sp. | reverse complement strand
GCGCCCGCGCAGCTGGTGCAAGGCCGCCAAACCAAAGCGCTCGCCGTTCTCGATGACCATGACGGTGGCGTTGGGCACGTCAACGCCCACCTCGACCACCGTGGTCGAGACGAGCACATCGATCTCGCCACGCTTAAAGGCATCGAGGACCCGGTCCTTCTCCCCCGCCGGCATGCGGCCATGAAGACGCTCAATGGTAAGACCCGGTAATGCCAGACGAAGGCGATCGAGCTCGGTCGCCGTGTCATGCAGCGGCACGGGCACGGTCACGCGGCCCTCGTCGTCGCGAGCGATGCCGGGTACGTCTTCGAGCTCATCGGCCGAATCGCTCGGCTCCACGAGCGGACAGATCACGTAGGCTTGCTGCCCCTTTTCGTGTGCATCGCGAATGGCGCCATAGGCCAGGTCGCGGCTCGACTCGGTGAGGACGCGCGTCGTCACGCCGGCACCCGGAACGGGACGATGGCGGATGATGCTCGTATCCAGGTCGCCGTACACCGAAAGCGCCAGCGTGCGAGGAATCGGCGTAGCAGTCATGACCAGCAAGTCGGCACCCGGGCCTTTTGCGCGTAAAGCGTTACGCTGACCAACGCCAAAGCGGTGCTGCTCGTCGATCACCACAAGCGACAAATGCTTGAACGTGACGTTCTCCGAAAGCACCGCATGGGTACCAAAGAGTACGTCGAGCTCACCAGATTGGAGCCGAGCATGAATCTGATCACGCTCGGCCGCCGGCGTGGCGCCCGTCAGGAGCGCCCAGGTCATGCCAGCCTGCGAGAGCAAGGGGCCGGTCTTATCGGCATATTGACGCGCCAGCACGCCCGTGGGCGCCATAACGCAGGCCTGAGTGCCGCTATCGGCCGCAACCGCCAACGCGCAGGCGGCAACGGCGGTCTTACCGGTACCGACGTCGCCCAGCAGCAGACGGTTCATCACGCGACCGCCATCGCACATGTCATGCAGGATGTCTTGAAATGCAGCCTCCTGCTCATCGCTCAGCGAAAACGGCAGGGCCTGTTTAAGCGCAGCAAAATGATCGGCCGCGACATGCGCATAAGGGACTACGTCGACCATACCGCCATCGTTGCGCAAGCGCAGCGCGAGCTGCAAGCAGAGACACTCCTCGTAGGCAAGACGCCGGCGTGCGATGTCGCGCTCGGCCATGCTCGAGGGAAAGTGGATCGAGCGCAGCGCACGGGCATTGCTCATGAGCTTCCGCTTTGCGCGCAGCGGCGCGGGAATGGGATCGAACGGATTGGCGACTACTTCGAGCGCACCGCTCACGATACGGCGCATCCATGCCTGACTCACGCCGTCACTTACGTAGTGAACCGGCAAAATGGTACCCGCGGCGCGCCCGTCCTCGAGCTTTTCAAAGTGAGGCGAGGCCATCTGCTTAAAGCCGAAGGCAAACTCGACCTTGCCCATCACGGCCAGGCGGTCGCCCTGCTTAAGCTGTTGGGCAATCCAAGGCTGACGGAAAAAGGCGACTTGCAGCACGCCCGTCTCGTCAACAAGCGAGACCTCGGTCACCTGCATGCGCGGACGGGGCTGCTTTTGAACAATACGATCGACCGTGGCGATGATGGTG
>CABVCF010000158.1 GCA_902496775.1 uncultured Collinsella sp. | reverse complement strand
CCGACGCCCGCCATAAGGACTTCCTCACTCGTGCCGTGGTAGATAGGCATGCTCACGTCGATTGAGGGGATATCGACCCAGCTCATCATGGGGTCGCGGTCAAAGATAAGTTGCTGAGCGTAAGGCTCGATCTGGTCGGCGGGAAGCTCGGTGGCCTCGCCCGCCAGTTGCTCGTTATAGGAGCGCGCCTGCAGCAGGATGCGCTCGCGCTCCTCGGCAGACAGCGCGTCCACGGTGCTGGACACCGTGCTAATCTGGTTGAACACGCCCGAGGCTTCAAGCCGGTCCAAGATCCACGGCCAGGTCATAAGGCCCACGCCAATAAGGATGATGACGATGGTGATGAGCCGGTCGGCCCAGCGCGGCAGTCGCCTGCGGCGGCGCTTAGGTTTTGGTTGAGGTTTGGGCTGAGGGCTTGAGCCGCCGTTGTCCGCGGCGTTATTGCTCTTCATATGTTTGGCGCCCTGCACCATCGCCGGTCACTCCTCTACAACTCAAGTTGTCTAAACAAATAATAGCTGATTAGCGAGCTCCTGCGCCGGACAACGCAGCTAGACTGCACCGTCCGGGCCACGTAACCCCACTCAACCAATCAAGCCATATGTTGCTTTCATCGTCTCGAGCAACTGCGCCATCGTTACGCCCGCAACCCCAATCTGTTTCAGATTGACGTCGCCCACCTCACAATCTTTAACAAACGCAAGCATATCGTCCTTCAGTTCTCCGCCCAGGTCGACACCTTCCGACTCGCCAAGCAGTTGAACAAGCCTCAGCGCATCGCGTTTATGCTTTTTTACCTTCTTCGAATCAACGTTCTCCCCCGCTTCCCTTCTAGCTTTTAGGTCGAGATACGCCTTCGCTTTGAACGGGACAATGTATTCCGTACCCAGGACCGAAACGCCGTCTACGGTCCGGATTCCCTGAAGGAACAAGCTGTAGTAAGCATCGTCCAACAAAATTGCCGAAAGACTGCTTATGTTTTCATCAACGTGAATTGGCGCCACATCAACCCCCTCACGTCCCTTTAGAAAGTCGGGGCACTTCGCGAAGAGTTCGATCATATGGGGGTAACCCGGCCTCTTAGGCTCTGTAAACCGATAAAAACATGAGCCTTTGCCTTCGCCCCAGCCGCAGCGGTAACCGCCATCACGCACCAAAGTCCATATAGCTTCTGCCGTCTGAGGCAACCGGTCATCGGCGACAATCACAACATCAAAATCGTGAGTCATCCTAAACGGAAGTCCCGCCTCCGCGAGCAAAATGTCGCATGCCGTGCCGCCGATAAGGGCATACGATCCTGCAGCTTCTTGCATATGCTGCTGAAATTCTTGGAGACCTTCTACAGCGCTTCTTGCCATGGATATTCCTTTCCAAATATGCGATCGACTTCGAGCTGAATTCGTTCATCGTCGATTGCCGCCAAAGATAGCGCAAGCGAAATGTCGTCGACACGGGAGGAGCCGGCAAACACGGGCGCATAGCGCCACACTTGGATCATCGCCGTCTCGTTATCCGGCAACTCCCCGTCTGCGACTTCGAGGTCGCTCAGTTGACGCCATGTACTTCTTAAGACGGCCTTTTGTTCCATGCCCGGCGCAGCGAGCATGGAACGCGCAG
>CABVCF010000157.1 GCA_902496775.1 uncultured Collinsella sp. | reverse complement strand
CGATGCGGCCAGCTTCTCTATGCTGCAGGAGCAGCTCACCCAGGTGCTCGATTCGCTTGCCGATCGTGAGCGCAAGGTTATCGAACTGCGCTTTGGCCTTGTCGACGGACATCCCCGCACGCTCGAGGAAGTCGGTCGTGAGTTTGGCGTCACGCGCGAGCGCATCCGCCAGATCGAGTCCAAGACTCTGGCCAAGCTTCGCCACCCGAGCCGTAGCAGTAAGCTGAAGGACTATATCGAGAGCTAGTCAAGCAAGAGGCGCCCTCAAGCACATCCGCTTGGGGGCGCTTTCATGTAGACATTGGGGACGTTCTTGAATGACTGGTCGTTTAAGAACGTCCCCAATGACTGGGTCGGAAAATTTCTTAAAAAAGTTCTTGCCCTGAGCTGATTCGTCCGTATAATAAACTTCGTTGCTTGAGAGCACGCACCTATTCCTCGGTAGCTCAATGGTAGAGCACGCGGCTGTTAACCGCGCTGTTGTAGGTTCGAGTCCTACCCGGGGAGCCAGAATTTTCCAGCCCTTTCCGTTGGGCTTTAAATTCCTCGGTAGCTCAATGGTAGAGCACGCGGCTGTTAACCGCGCTGTTGTAGGTTCGAGTCCTACCCGGGGAGCCAGGTTGTAAAACCCGTCGCTTATGCGGCGGGTTTTTTCATGCCGCGATCGCCGTTCGCGAACGTTACCGTATCAACATTTCGTGTCGAGGATGTAATCCCGAGGCCCGCCACCTCAACATGCCGCGGTCGTTGTAGAATATTGCAATGATTGCTCCCACGACATGGTGCCGCGAGCACCAAGAAAAGGAGATTCTTGTGTCTGAGACCATTAACGGCAGCCTGAGCGTCTCGAACGACGTTATTGCCGATATTGCCGGTTATGCCGCGATGACGTGCTACGGCGTCGTCGGTATGGCCGAACAGCTCCAGGGCGCCGAGAGCGTGCGTCTGCTTGCCGGCCAGCGCCTCCGCAAGGGCGTGCTTGTTTCCGCCGACGAGAACGGCCTCACGGTCGACCTTCACGTCGTGCTCGAGAACGGCGTCAACATGAAGTCCGTCTGCCACAATCTTTCGAGCTCCGTCGCCTTCACCCTGCAGGAGATCGCCCAGATCGATCCCGCCAGCCTTAAGATCGGCATTCACATCGACGCGCTCAAGAGCCGTCTGAACTAGCATCCGAATACGGAGATTTCACCACTCATGATTGCAAAGACCATTCGCACCTGTTTTCCGATCGCTGCGGCTGCCGTTTCCGAAAAGGCCGAGGAGATCAACAAGCTCAACGTCTTCCCCGTACCCGACGGTGATACCGGCACCAACATGTCGCTCACGCTCGCCTCGGTGACCAAGGAGCTCTCCGCCCTTCCTGCCGATGCCGACATGGAGGCCATTGCCGGCGCCATCACCCACGGCTCCCTGATGGGCGCTCGCGGTAACTCCGGTGTCATCACCTCGCAGATTCTGCGCGGTGTGGCCGAGGGCCTTGTCTCTGCCGATGAGCCCATTACGTCCGCCAATATCGCCTTCGCCTTCCGTCGCGCCGTCAAGGTTGCTTTCCAGGCTGTTCGTAAGCCCATCGAGGGCACGATCCTCACGGTCCTGCGTGATGTTTCGACCAAGGCAGACGAGTGCGAGAAGAAGAAGTTCTCGGCCGAGGATGCGC
>CABVCF010000156.1 GCA_902496775.1 uncultured Collinsella sp. | reverse complement strand
CAAAAAGTGACAAGCGATGTGTTATGAGTACGTTAACATAGCCCGTAACGTGCGGCATTGTGAACACTTGGTTCATGCCGCTTTAAGTTGTTAACGTACTCATAACGACGCAAAACCCACCCGTGCGCGCCAAGGAAAGGACTCCCATGACCACCCCCGACGAAAAGACATTCGCCACGCTCACCAAGCTGTTTGAGGAGGAGTTTGGCCCCATCGGCGACCGCCAGGTGCTCTACGTGCACGCGCCCGGGCGTTCCGAGATCAGTGGCAACCACACCGACCACGAGGGTGGCCACGTTATCGCCGGCTCGCTCGATGTCGCCGTTGACGGCATCGCCGTGGCAACCGATTCCAACAAGGTTCGCGTAGCCGACGAGGGCTATCCCACGTTTGAAATCGCGCTCGACACGCTAGACGTTCAGGAGTCCGAGAAGGGCACGTCCGCAAGCCTCGTCCGCGGCATGGCCCACGAGATTGCAGCCCTTGGCGTTGAGCCCCACGGCTTCGACTTTGCCTTTACCTGCTCCGTCCCCTCGGGCGGCGGTCTTTCCAGCTCTGCCGCCGTCGAGGCCGCGTACGGTCGCGCCATGGAAACCCTCTGGGGCGCACCCGCCATCGAGCCCGTCGCGCTCGCGCAGATGAGCCAGCGCACCGAGAACAACTATTACGGCAAGCCCTGCGGTCTGATGGACCAGGCCGCTGTGTGCCTGGGCGGCCTCGCCTACATGGACTTTGAGGACCAGGCTCAGCCTAAAACCCAGAAGCTCGAGCTCAACTTTGAGGATCACGGTTATGCGCTCGTGCTCGTTAAGGTCGGTGCCGACCACGTGGCCGCCACCGACGACTACGCCGCCGTTCCGCGCGAGATGCAGGACGTCGCTGCCGAGTTTGGCAAGGCACGCCTGTGTGAGGTAAACGTGGCGGACTTTGACGCCAAGCTCCCCGAGCTGCGCGCCAAGCTGGGCGACCGCGCCTGCCTGCGCGCCGTTCACTACTGGTACGAAAACGGCCTGGTCGACAAGCGCTGGGCTGCCCTGAACGCCGGCGACATCGATCAGTTCCTGGTCCTGACGCGCGAGTCCGGCGCCAGCTCTGCCATGTACCTACAGAATGTCGTTGCCAAGCTGGGCTCCGAGCAGCCCTCGATGTATGCCCTGGCACTGGCCGAGCACGTGCTCGACGGCCGTGGCGCCGTCCGTATCCACGGTGGCGGCTTTGGTGGCACCATCCAGGCCTTCGTGCCGCTCGACCTGGTCGACACCTTCATTGCCAAGATGAACGGCTGGCTGGGCGAGGGCTCTGCCCGCCACTACGCAATTTCTGACAAGGGGGCTTACGCGGCATGGCTGTAATGACTGACGTGCGCGAGGCTGCGCAGGGCCTCATCGAATATGCTATCCACCGATCGATGATCGGACAGGACGACCGCATCTGGGCCTACAACACCATTCTGGAGCGCATCGGCGCCACGGGCCCCGCACTCGACATGGCCTGGGCGCTCAAGACCGAGAAGATTTCGCTCTTGCACCCCGATACACTCCCCAACTTTGACCTTGAAGGCACGCTTGCCGCGCTTTCCGAGGCTGCCGTTGCCAACGGCGCCGCCGAGGACACGGCATCGGGCCGCGATCGCATCGCCATGCGCATCATGGGCGCGCTCATGCCGAGGCCTT
>CABVCF010000155.1 GCA_902496775.1 uncultured Collinsella sp. | reverse complement strand
ATACTCATGGAAAACCTCCCATTTCCCGATGTCCAAGAAATGGGAGGCAGTTCACAGGCACCTTTGTGGTGGTTTTTTTATTGCTCCAGCATGCTGGGGTCGAACTCGCTTGCCGGGATCACACGGTAGCCGTGGCGTAGGAGCAGGTCGACGAAAACACCGTTGCCCGGTGTGAGCGTACCGCTAAAGGTGCCGTCGTAGATGTGACCCGCGCCGCACGAGGGGCTGCGGTCCTGCAGGATGCACGCGGCTATCTCTTCCGGCCCGCCTGCCTGCTCACACATATCGAGCGCACGTTGGGCACCCAGGCGAAATTCGCGATCGACCGAGGTGCCCTCGCAGGTACGGACCTCGCCGTTAACAATCTCGGACGGCTTGCGCGGTGTGGGCAAGCCACCAAAAACCTCGGGGCATACCAACAAGACCTCGGTCCCCGTGCGCTCGCAGGCCTCGACCAACACGCGATGGTAATTGTCGAGCCCGTTATACTTGCAGCTCTCGCCCATCAAGCAGGCACTCACCACGATCTTCATACATATCCCTCCCAAACAAAACGCCCCATTTGAGATAGAAACTCAAATGGGGCGATTGACACTGCGCAACTAGTATTACTGCTGCTTCGGCATCAGCGGATTCTCGCGCGTGAGGAGATTCATGAACTCCTCGCCCGTGATCGTCTCCTTCTTGTACAGATAACGAGCCAGCTCGTGGAGCTTGAACTTGTTTTCCTTCAGGATCTGCAGGGCGCGGTCGTGCGCATCCTCGATCAGCTTGGCGACGATCGCGTCCACGCGCTCGGCCGTACCGGGGGCGCAGGTGAGCGACGTGTCCTGGTTAAGGTACGCATTCTGAACGGTACCGAGTGCCATCATGCCAAACTCATCGGACATACCAAAGCGCGTCACCATGTTACGGGCGAGCTTGGTGGCCTGCTCGATATCGTTGGCGGCGCCGGTCGTCATCTCACCAAAGATGAGCTCCTCGGCTGCACGGCCACCGCAATAGACGGCGAGCTTGTCCAGGACCTCCTGGCGCGTGGTCAGGAAGCGCTCATCCTCCTCGACCTGCATGGTGTAGCCCAGAGCACCGCTCGTGCGCGGCACGATGGTGATCTTGGTGACCGGCGCGGAGCCCTTCTGTCGGGCGGCAACGATGGCATGGCCGATCTCGTGGTAGGAAACGACCTGCTTCTCGTGGTCGGACAGCACCGTGGACTTACGCTGCTGTCCTGCGATGACGACCTCCACCGACTCCTCAAAGTCGTCCTGCGTGGCGCGCTTGCGACCCTCGCGAACGGCACGCAGGGCCCCCTCGTTGATGATGTTGGCCAGGTCGGCGCCCGAGGCACCGGGCGTGGCGCGGGCAATCGCGGTCAGGTCGATCGGCGGCTGCGTCTTCACGCTCTTGGCATGCAGCTCAAGAATGTTCTTACGGCCGGTCAGGTCGGGCAACTCAACGGGGATACGGCGGTCAAAACGGCCGGGGCGCAACAGGGCCGGGTCAAGGCTGTCCGGGCGGTTGGTAGCAGCGAGAACGACAATACCCTTGTGGTTATCGAAGCCGTCCATCTCGGTCAGCAGCTGGTTGAGCGTCTGCTCGCGCTCGTCATTGCCACTAAAGCCGCCGCCATCGCGCTTCTTGCCGATGGTATCGATCTCATCGATAAAGACGATACACGGGGCCTTTTCCTTGGCCTGCTTAAACAGGTCACGAACCTTGGCGGCACCGCGGCCGACAAACATCTCGACGAACTCAGAGCCCGAAATGCTAAAGAACGGCACGCCCGCCTCGCC
>CABVCF010000154.1 GCA_902496775.1 uncultured Collinsella sp. | reverse complement strand
TCGTGGCCACCATGGTCGTGGGCATCATCGGCGCGTTCTTCGGCGTGCTGGCGTAGGTTCCTGCGTTCTATTCTGCCCCCAAGGGAAACGGCGACCCATTGCGGTCGCCGTTTTTTATTACCGAAAGCTAGCCGGAGGTGCTTCGTGATTCGATCTGACAATCCATCCGATAATGGCGTGAGCGGGGCGATGTATCTATTTGGCACGGCGCTCTTGTGGAGTTTTATCGGCATCCTCGTTCGCGCCAATTCGCAGTCGGCTCTTTTGATCGGTGCCGTTACGGCAATATTTATGGCGCTCTTTATCCTGCTCGTCGGTAGGCCTGTCCTCCGCGTCAGCCGTCTTATTGCCCTTGTGGCCGTCTGCAACTTCGTGACGGGCACCACGTTTAACTTTGCCAACCAGCTCACGACGGTCGGCAACGCGATCGTTCTGCAGTACACCTCGATGATTTTCGTTATCGTGTATCAATCGCTCGCAACCCGCACGTTGCCCTCGCCTGCGAAGATTGCCTCCGTGGTGGTTGCTTTTACGGGTATGGGACTTTTCTTTTTAGGCGATTTGAGTGCCGAGGGCATGCTCGGCAACCTGCTTGCCGTCATTTCGGGAGCCACCTTTGGGCTGTGTTTCTTTTTGAACTCTCGCCCCGATGCGTCGCCCATGGTGTCCTCGCTCATCTCCTGCGGTATCTCGATGCTGCCGATCGTCTATTTTGCTGGCGCCCTAGACTCCGTGAGACCATTTGAGTGGGGGCTCATGCTGGTGCATGGCCTTTTTTGCAGTGGCCTTGCGAGCGTGCTGTATGCCAAGGGAATCGCGCGCACCAACGCGTTTGCGGCCAACTTGGTTTGCATGAGCGAGGTCGTGCTCGCTCCCTGCTGGTCGGCGCTCTTCTTTGGCGAGGTCTTTCGCTGGAACGAGTTTTTGGGCGCGGCGATTATCGTTTTGGTGATTGTGGCCAACTTGGCATCCGATGCCTTTGGCGATGGCTTTCTGGTGGCGCTAGTCCGCCATCGAAACAAAGAGCGCGCCTGATGAGATACGTCTGCCGTTTACGGTAAAAAACACCCCGCTGAGCGAGTGGTATTAAATAGTAAGAACCTGCATATCTATAATTGGTATCAAATCATTTGTGCCTGGCATGGGTGTTAGCAGCACACCAGGTACGCTTCGAGCCGTGTGGTCGAGTTTCCGGATTGATATCAACAGCGCGCGCGACGGTGACCGGCTATGACTCGAGATTTCCTATTTTGGAGGAACCATGCTTACCCAAGCAATCCTCGTCGGCTTAGTCGGAGCGTTTGGAGGCCTCGACTACTAGCTCGGCACCCTCTACGCGTTCCGCC
This sequence comes from uncultured Collinsella sp., assembly GCA_902496775.1. Classification (GTDB taxonomy): domain Bacteria; phylum Actinomycetota; class Coriobacteriia; order Coriobacteriales; family Coriobacteriaceae; genus Collinsella. The sequence goes on along the minus strand of CABVCF010000154.1, from coordinate 520 downwards.
CCATCGTCCTGTGCCCGCTCGTGGGCCTGGTGCTGGGGGACCTGCAGACTGGTCTTGCCGTCGGCGCCAGCCTGGAGCTGCTGTTCATGGGTTCGGTTTCCATCGGCGCCTACGTGCCGCCTAACGAAACGATCGGCGGCGTGCTCGCCTGCGCGTTTGCCATTCAGCTCGGTCAGGGTACCGAGACGGCCATCGCGCTCGCCATGCCCATCGCTGTCCTTTCGCTGACGATCGGCAACATTACTAGTGCCTTGTTCACCGTGTTTGTCGATATGGCAGACAGGTTCGCCCTCAAGGGAAACCTTAAAGGCATTTACGCCGTTCATTGGGGCATGGGTCTTTGGGGCTGCCTTGAGTATTTCCTGCTGTGCGGCGGCGCCTTCTATCTGGGCTCCGATGCCATCCAGGGCCTGCTCGACTTCGTCCCGTCCTTCATCATTGATGGTTGCGGCGTTGCCGCCAACATCCTGCCTGCCATGGGCTTCGCCATGCTCGGCCGCCTGGTGCTCACCAAGCAGCT
>CABVCF010000153.1 GCA_902496775.1 uncultured Collinsella sp. | reverse complement strand
CCGGCAAAGCGGCCATCGGCGGCAAGCGCCTCGCGCAGGGCATCGACATCATCGGTCGTAAAGGACGTACCCAGTAGGCCGTTAATCTCGGTCAGGTTGGGCTTTACGAGCTCAGGCTTAGCGTCGGACTCCAGCGCGGCCTCCAGCGATGCACCCGAAGTGTCGAGCAGCACCTTGGCGCCCGCCTCCTCGGCAATCTTGACGAGCTCGGCATAGTAGCCAGCATCGACGCCACGCGGCAGCGAACCCGAAAGCGTCACGACGTCCGCCTCCGCTGCAAGCTCGGCGAACTTTGCCGTAAAGGCCTCGAGCTCGGCAGGCGCAATCTGCGGACCGCTCTCCAACAGCTCGGTCTGATTACCCTCGTGCAGAATATTCAGGCAAATGCGCGTCTCACCGGCGATGGGCACAAAGTCGTTCTTGACGCCGTCGGCATCCATAAGCTCGGCCATATAGGCACCCATGTGGCCGCCGAGCAGGCCGGTCGCGAGCACATCGTCGCCCAACTGCAGCAGCACGCGGCTCACGTTGAGACCCTTACCGCCAGCGGTCTTTTCGGGCGTCACGCGGTTCACGTCGTCGATGATCAGCTTGTCGAGTTGATAGCGCGTATCGATCGACGGGTTCATGGTAACGGTCAGAATCATGTTGAACTCCTGTTTCCGGGGCACGACGTGTGCGACCCCAAACATACGATAGCTCTTTAAAGGATCTCGATCTCAAAACCGCGGGTGACGGTCTCCCCCGGCTTGGCAACCAGGCAGCCACGCTTGTGCTCCAGAATATCGTCCTCGTCGGAGCAGGTGGACAGGCCGCCCCACGGTTCCACGGCCACAAAGTCGCCTTCGGGCTTGCTCCACACAATCAGGTACGGCATATCGCGGAACGTTAGGCGCACGCCCTTGTCCTCGGTTTTCTTGGTCAGCGTAACCACGCGGCTCTCGAGCACGTCAAAGATGGTCTCCGCGAAGTCGAAAAGTTCGTGGGTCAGCGACAGGTTCTGGCCGATCATGGGGTTCTTGCTGCGATGCTCAACATCAATCAGGCCCGTCGAGGGAACGGCAGTACAGAGCTCGGCGGCCTCACGCTGATCAAAACGAAGCTCATAGTCGTCATAGGACTCGCCCTCGTCGAGCGGGCACTTAAAGCCGGGGTGACCACCCACAAAGAATGGCATATCCTCGGTGCCCTCATTGGTCACCTCGTACGACACGGCCACCTTTTCCGAATCGATCGTGTAGCGAGCAACGATCTTAAACGGATACGGGTACTGCTCAAGCAACTCGGCATGGTCGGCAGAGCTTAGGCTCAGCGCAACCATGTTGTCGCTCTGCTCCTCGAGCTTCCACTCCTGCTTGCGGGCAAAGCCGTGGCGGGCAAGCTTGACCTCGCGGCCACCCATGGTCATCGCGCGGCCATCACGAAGGCCGCCGCAAATCGGAAAGCAAATGGGTGCCTGGCCCGACCAGACCGAAGGATCGCCCTGCCACAGGTACTCGCGACCGTTGGCTTTAATCGAAGTGAACGATCCGCCAGCCGTGCTCAGTGCCACACGAATAGAACCGTTATCAAGAACAAACTCCATAGGAGCCTTCCCTTTCGTACGCCAGCCCGCCGAGTCAGTGGGGCTGATAGAAAACCGGCCCGCGCCCCCTCACAGAAACGCGAGCCGTCAATTGAAAAGCTACAGAATGCCGGGTACCGCCAAAACGAAGCACTCAAGCCAAGCAAGCAAACGTGTTATCGGAGCAGCTTGCCGTATCAGAAATCTTCGCAACAACAGCGGTAACCCCACAGGTCACTCAGACATCAGCGAGAAGCCAGCTGGCGAGGCAAGGTGCCGTGAAGCGAGACGGCATTGACCTTCTGGTC
>CABVCF010000152.1 GCA_902496775.1 uncultured Collinsella sp. | reverse complement strand
GCCGATGCCCTTGGTCTCGCGGGTGATGCAGATGGAACCGCCGCCGATACCGACCTTGATGAAGTCGGCACCGCAGTCGGCCAGGAAGCGGAAGCCCTCGGCGTCGACGACGTTACCGGCACCGACCTTGACGTCCTCGCCGTAGTTGGCGCGGATCCACTCGATGGTGCGCTTCTGCCACTCGCTGAAGCCCTCGGAAGAGTCGATGCACAGGACATCGGCACCGGCCTCGATGAGCAGCGGCACGCGCTCGGCATAGTCGCGGGTGTTGATACCGGCGCCGACCATGTAGCGCTTGTCGTTATCGAGCAGCTCGTTGGGGTTGGTCTTGTGGCTGTCGTAGTCCTTGCGGAAGACGATGCCCATGAGATGATCGTTGTCGTCGACGATGGGCAGGGCGTTGAGCTTGTTGTCCCAGATGACGTCGTTGGCAACCTTGAGGCTGATGTTCTTGTCGCCCACGATGAGCTGCTCGCGCGGGGTCATGAACTCGGAGACCTTCGTCTGGTGGTCATCGCGACTGGGGCGATAGTCACGGCTGGTGACGATGCCCAGGAGCTTACCCTTGGGAGTGCCGTCGTCGGTAACCGGCATAGTGGAGTGACCGGTCTTCTCCTTGAGCTCGATGACCTGCTCCATGGTCATGTCGGGAGTCAGCGTGGAATCGGACTGAACGAAGCCGGCCTTGTGATCCTTGACGGCCTTGACCATAGCGGCCTCGGACTCGGCGCTCTGGGAACCGTAAATGAAGGACAGGCCGCCCTCGGTAGCGAGCGCGACACCCATGTCGACGCCCGAGACGGACTGCATGATGGCGGAAACCATGGGGATGTTCAGGGTGATTGCCGGCTTCTCACCGCGCTTAAAGCGGGTCAGCGGCGTCTTAAGAGAGACGTTGTTGGGGATGCACTGCGAGGACGAGTAACCAGGGACCAGCAGATACTCCGAAAACGTGTGGGACTCACCGGGAAAGAACGTAGCCATGTTTCTCCTTTTTCCATGCGACCGGTCGGCTGCAGGCCTCGTAGGACCCAGCCCAACCTTGGGCGCCCAATACTGGGGAAGTATCTTAACGCACTTTGACTGCTACAATGCATGATTTAAGAAGAGCACACGAGGGTTTGACGCAGGCTTTGCGTTTGCCCAGCAAACACTTTAGCGGGGAGACGTGGAGCACATGGAGTACAAGACGACGGCAAAGTTGGTCATTCAAGCGTGCGACAAGGAATTGCCAGGCGTCTTCGGCCACGGCTGCGTCTTGCTGCTGCAAGGTATCGCCCGCGAGCACTCGCTCAACCGGGCCGCCAAAAGCATGGGCATGGCGTATTCCAAGGCCTGGCGCATTGTGAACGAGGCCGAAGGCCAGCTGGGCTGTAAGCTCATCGAGCGCGATGGCGCCCGCGGATCATCGCTCACCCCCGCCGGCGAGCGAGCCATCGAAGTCTACGAGACGTTGCAGGGCGAGATCAACAACGTCATCGCCACCAAAGCCAACGACCTCATCGCAAGCATCAACGCAGGATAGTCCATTTGGGACTGAATTGTTGTCCAGCGCGCCCTCGGATTAAGGCTCGCGCCACAAAAAGGGTCCATCTACTACGTTTAGCTGAATACCCTCGACCATACCGGACATTATGAAATTAAAACCGCTGGTAGACAGCTTGGTAATTTTCAAAATAGGCGGGTATGGTCGAACCTTATTGCTTAAACGTAGTAAATAGGCCGTTTTCGAGACACAGACCCCGATTAGTTACTTGCGAAGGGCGTTATCGAGGGTGGCAGCCACCTGCAGGGGGTCGTCGGTACCGGCGAAGAGGCGGATGGTGCTCCCCTGCCTGCCGCGTGGGGCCGAAAGACGCGTCGTTGCGCCGCCGG
>CABVCF010000151.1 GCA_902496775.1 uncultured Collinsella sp. | reverse complement strand
CCCGCCCCAGCGGATTTGGCGCAATGGGGTCAGGTTGCTTTGCACCAATCTATTGACAATCACGGAACCGCCGATGTCATGGCCACGGTAGCGAGCGGCGGCCAGGGCGAACAAATTGGCATGAAAAGAGGGCGGCATAGACCTTTTGGTCATGCCACCCCCTTTGAATGACAAGTTGTCGCCCTGGCCGTCGCGCAGCGTCAACTAAGTTAGAGGCCGAGCATCGGCTCCAGGACAAAGAAGTACGCGAGAACCACGATGCCCAGGATGATGCGGTAGACGCCGAAGCACTTAAAGTCGTGACGCCGCACGAAGCCCATAAGCCACTTGATGGCAATGAGCGACACCACAAAGGCGACGACGCAGCCCACGCCCAGGATGGCGATTTCGTTGGTGCCGAACGTGCCGCCCTTAATAAAGTACTTGACCAGCTTGAGCGCACTCGCACCAAACATGACGGGAATGGCCAGGAAGAACGTGAACTTAGACGCCACCGAGCGCGTGCAGCCCAGCAGCAGGCCGCCGATGATCGTGGAGCCGGAGCGCGATGTGCCCGGAATCAGCGAAAGCACTTGGAAGCAACCGATACCCAGCGCGGTCTTCCAGCTCAGATCCTCGAGCGTAGTGATGGAGCCAAAGTCCAGGTTATCGTCATCGTCTGAAGCGGCAGCCGCAGCGGGAGTGGCAAAATGCGCACCAGCGGGGCGTCCGCCCGCCACCACGGCACGCGAACCAAACGAACCGGCAAGAGCAGCCTGGTCGCGCTTGTTCGCGCGCCAGTTCTCGATCACAATAAACAGCACGCCGTACACAATGAGCGCCAGCGCCACGACGGGAGCATTGTAGAAATGCTCCTCCATCCAGTCGTTAAGCGGCAGACCGATCGCCGCAGCGGGAATACAGCCGAGCACAATCTTGCCCCACAGTACCCAGGTGTCGCGACGACCCTCCTTGCCCTTGCTGGGAGAAAACGGGTTGAGGTCGTAGAAGAACAGGACGCAGACAGCCAAAATGGCGCCAAGCTGAATCACGACCAGGAACATATTCCAGAACGTCTCGCTCACGTTCATCTTGACGAACTCGTCCACCAAGATCATGTGACCGGTCGACGAAACAGGCAGCCATTCGGTGATGCCCTCGACCAGGCCCATGAAGGCAGATTTTAGAAGCTCGATGATATCCAAAGGGACCCCCTCGTTAGACACCCGCCGATATTGTTCTGCGGACGGTGCGGGCGATGTCCCATTATCAACCGTTCGGGCGCGTCTGCGCCTACCCTTACCAAAAAACTCGCCCGTTCACAGAATTGCGAGCGGTCAAACCCAAATCCTTGGGTATAACTGCAACAAGATAAAGTGTCCGGCGGCCACGCATCCGCGCCCGCCCGATGCACGAGCCCCACGCCCGTGCGATAGACCAAGGAGGAAACCATGAACGAGGGCTACACCAAGGTATTTGTTTCACTCGACGGTACTGAGCAGCAGGATTTTGTGCTCGCACGCGCCATCAAGGTCGCCGCGAACAACGGCGCCAAGCTAATCATCGGCCACGTTATCGATTCCACGGCACTCGAGAGCGCCGGTTCCTATCCGGTCGATCTGGTCAACGGCCTAGAGGAGGCATTTAAGAACTCCATCGCCAAGCAGCTCGAAGAGGCCAAGGCCAATCCCGACATTCCCGAGGTCGAGGTCATGATTCGCGCCGGCCGCATTCGCGAGACGCTCAAAGACGAGATGCTCGACGTGGTCAAGCCCGACCTGGTGCTCTGCGGCGCCCGCGGCCTGTCCTCAATTAAGTACGCGCTCTTGGGCTCGATTTCGACGTTCCTGCTGCGCAATACCGACTGCGACATCTTGGTCGTGAAGTAGGTTCCTTCCCGCCGGCGCAAGGCCTGCGGGG
>CABVCF010000150.1 GCA_902496775.1 uncultured Collinsella sp. | reverse complement strand
GACCTCGTCGGGACGGCACTTCAGGTCCCACTCGCGAACCGGGGCGATAACCTTGAGCTCGGGATCGAGGGCCTTGACGGCAGCCTCAAAACGAACCTGGTCGTTACCCTTGCCGGTGCAGCCGTGGGCGACGTAGGTCGCGCCAAACTCGTGAGCGACCTCGACGAGCTTCTTGGCGAGCAGCGGGCGAGACAGGGCGGAGAGCAGCGGGTACTTGTTCTCGTACATGGAGTTTGCGGCGATGGCCTTGGTCAGGAACTCATCGGAGAACTCGTCGCGCAGGTCGAGCACCTGGCAATCGAGAACGCCCAGGTCGAGGGCCTTCTGCTTCTTGGCGTCCAGGCCGGTCTCCTCCTGGCCCACATTGCCGCAAACGCAAACGACATCGAGATTCTTCTCGTCCTGGAGCCACTTGACACATACAGATGTATCAAGACCACCGGAATATGCGAGAACGACTTTTTCCTTGCTCATGGCTGTTTCCTTTCGCCCTTGGTAGCTAGTTAGAACATCGGTCAGTTGCAAGTCATTTCAAGGTCATATACCGTGCAATATCAGGTTAAATAGCAAAAATCAGCACATACATGCCCTAGAAACATGCAGCAATGTCGTGCTAAAACCCAACGACCTCAAAATGACTCTGTTGAGGCAATTCGCCCCATGCGGACAGAGACGATTGTTATCGTCGTCGGGAAATTGCGCGCTGGCGTCGGATGGCATTGTCTGCAGTAGTGATGATCTTTACGAACTGCATCTGCCTCTCCTTTCACCTATCGCCGGGCGCAATTCAAATATCGTAAACGGTACCTTTTCCTCGGTAAGCGGCTCTTTTGCCGTCTCCGTTTTCGATAGTCGCTATATTACGCTAAAGTGCCCGCAGCACAAGCGACAAATTCAAATTTCTGAAAAGTTTTTTCATTACTTTGTGAAGCGTGGTGCAAATACGCTCCGTTCCTGCGAAAATACGCCTGACTACGAGTTGATGGTTATAACATCTGAAACAATTTCGAAACGAAAGGCTCGCTTTTATGCAAACTTACGAATCGGACGCCAATATCGGAAACATTAAGCTCATCGCCGTCGACATGGACAAAACGCTGCTGACCGACGAGCGCGTGTTGCCGCAGGGTCTTGATGAGCGCTTGGACAAGCTCGCCGACGCCGGCATCGTATTCTGCCCCGCTAGCGGACGTCCAGCCCCCAAACTCGAGGAGATGTTCGAGGACATCAAGAACCGCCTCGCCTTTTGTCCCGACAACGGAGCGTGCGTAATCTATCGCGGCAGTTATATCTATAAGAGCAATATCGACGTGGAGCTGTACCAGCAGGTCTTGAGCCGTGCCTCGGAGGATCCTCGCGCCGTTCCCGTCCTGTGCTGCTTCGACGAGTTCTACGTGCTTGCCCGCGACCATCAATACCACGACGAGATCAGCGTCTACTACAACACAATCAACTACGTCGACACCTTTGAGGGCATTGATATCGAGTCCAACAAGATTTCGGTCTTCTTCCCCGCCTATGATGCGGAGCCCGCATTCCGCGAGACCTATAGCCCCGAGTTCTCGGACAAGCTCTACGTCACCAACGCCGGGCGCGAGTGGATCGACTTTATGAACCTGGGTGTCGACAAGGGCGCCGGCGTCGCGCATCTGTGCGAGCATCTGGGCATCGATATTGCCGACGCCGCTGCCGTGGGCGATACGTACAACGACATCCCCATGCTGGAGCGCGTCGGCCACAGCTTTATCGTGGACAATGCCGAGGAGCACATGAACGCGCACGCCAAGTGGCGCATTCCGAGCAACAACGACGGAGGCGTACTGACGCTCATCGACGCCATCTTGGCGGCTCGGTAGCCGTCCCATCGGGCCTGGCCGGGCGGCACGGGTTAACTTTTCGCTCGGTCAGGTCCT
>CABVCF010000149.1 GCA_902496775.1 uncultured Collinsella sp. | reverse complement strand
GGCCGCAAACGAAAAGGATCTTGAGGAGATCGACCAGACGGTGCGCCGTGCGCTCAATTTCATCACCGTCCACCATGTGGACAGCGTGATCGAGGCGGCACTGGACTTCTCGCATTGCCATGCGGAGCAGACCGTGTCCGCAGCGGCGGAGCCGCCCGAGGAGCCGCCGGGCACGCGCTCGGTATCCCAGGGGTTGTTGGTGCGGTGGAACGCCGAGCTCTCGGTAGAGCTACCAAAGGCAAACTCGTCCATGTTGGCCTTGCCCATGGGCAGGCAGCCGGCATCGAGCATCCGCTGGACGCAGGTGGCGGTGTAGACGCTCTGGTAGTCCCCGAGCATGCGGGAAGCACAGGTGGTGCGCGTGCCCACGAGGTTCATGTTGTCCTTGATGGCCAGCGGCACGCCCGCGAGCGGGGGCAGCGGCTTGCCTGCGGCACGGTCGGCATCCACGCGCGCAGCGGCCTCGAGCGCGAGCTCGGGCGCCACCTGCAGGAATGCCTGGACCCCGCCCTCGCGCGCCTCGATGGCGGCAAGGGAGGCCTGGGCCACCTCGGTAGCGGTAAAGTCGCCGGCGGCAACGCCCGCGGCGATCTGGGCAGCAGTAAGGGAATCGAAGCTCTGCGCCATTATTCGCTCTCCCCCTCTCCCAAAATGGACGGCACGCGGAAGTAACGGTCGCGCGCGCTGCCGGCGTTTTCGAGCGCAACGTCGAGCGGCAGGTCGCGCTCGGGCTCGCGCAGGTCATCGCCCATCACGTTGGACAGGCTTCCGATAGGATGGAACGTGGGCTCCACGTCGGGCAAGTCATATTGCAGGACGGGCTCGAGCATCTGGACGGCGTCGTTCATGTAGGACGTCATCTGGGTGAGCTCGTCATCGGTCAGTGCGATCTTTGCGTACTCGGCGATGCCGCGCACGTCTTTCTCGCTGAGTGCCATAGGCGCTCCCTTCCGCATAACAGATAAACCGCTCTAGTATACAAGGCAACGCCGCTTGGAGCAGGTGCTTTAGCCAAATGCAGCGAAAACGTAACGAGGGCGGCGGTTGACAGGCGGCGGGCTGGCGGTTCTGCAGCGAAACCGCACCGTCCATAGCGAAAACCGTCTCGTCCGCAGCGAAAAGCATCACAACATTCGACGCTTTTCGTCAAAATCGCGATTTTCATCGAATGTTGTGATGGTTTGGAAGCCCCAACCACCACAAAGGTACCTGTCCCCTTTGTGGCGGTTCTGAACGATGTCTTATGCCGAGACCTTGGCCTTGCGGCGCTTGCGGACCGCGTGGATCACGATGTCCAGCAGCAACAGCACAATGGCCACGACCACGATGAGCACGGCAAACTCGCGCTTGCCCCAGTGGCGGCCGGCCAGCGACTTTTGCTTGTCGACGTCCTTCTTGCTGTACTTGGTGCGCACGCAGTGCACCAGCAGGCGATGGTCGTTTACGCCGTAGGGCGTGCAGGTGACGAGCGTCAGCTTGTCGGCTCCGGGCTCGATGGTCAGCGACTCCATCTCCTCGGGCAGCACCACCTCGGAGTCCACCATCTTGTAGGCGAGCGTCTTGTTCATGGTGTGCAGCAGCACCAGGTCGCCGGGCTCCAGCGAATGGATGTCGTCGAACATGCTCAAGTTGCGCATGCCCGAGTGCGCGGTGAGCACGCAATGCGTCGAGGTGCCGCCCACCGGCAGGCTCGTGCCCTCCAGGTGGCCGACGCCCGCCATAAGGACTTCCTCGCTCGTGCCGTGGTAGATGGGCATGCTCACGTCGATGGAGGGGATCTCGACCCAGCTCATCATGGGGTCGCGGTCAAAGATGAGCTGCTGAGCGTAGGGCTCAATCTGGTCGGCGGGGAGCTCGGTGGCCTCGCCCGCCAGCTGCTCGTTAAAGGAGCGCGCCTGGAGCAGGATGCGCTCGCGCTCCTCGGCAGACAGCGCGTCCACGGTG
>CABVCF010000148.1 GCA_902496775.1 uncultured Collinsella sp. | reverse complement strand
GGTTCGGCGGGGCGTGGGGGATCGCCCGCTCCGGGGCCGAGGGCCCGCGGGCCGAGGCCGCCGGGGAGGCCGCGGCCGCCTCCACCGCGCCCCCGCCGGCGCTCGTCGAGGCCGAGAACAGGCAGGTCAGGTTCCTGGCCGCCCGGATATCGGAGGCCCTCGACGAGGCCGGGGCCCTCGAGGCCGAGACGGCGGCGCTGCTCGAGGGCGACGAGACCTACGCGTGCCTGCTCACCGTGCCCGGCATCGGCCCGAGGACCGCGGCGCAGCTCGCGGTGTCGGTCGACATCGGGAGGTTCCCGGACCACGACCACCTGGCCTCGTACTGCGGCATAGCCCCGAGGGTGAGGAGCTCCGGCACGTCGGTGAGGTCGGTCAGGGCGTCCAGGCGCGGCGACGCGAGGCTCAAGTCCCTGCTGATCTTCTCGTGCAACAGCCTGGTGAGGTCCTCGGGGCGCTACGGCGAGTACTACCGGGCCTGCAGGGCGCGGGGCATGGGGCACGGGCGGGCGCTCAAGGCCGTCGCGAGGAAGCGGCTCAGGGCGATATACGCCGTGATGCGCGACCGGGTGCCCTACCGGGAGTAGCCCCGACGGTTGACAAAACTATAGGAACACCCAATGACTAGTATTCGATGCCTTGGCGGGCTAGGAGGCCTTCGTCGAAGTAGTGTTTGACGGGGCGCATTTCGGTTACTAGGTCTGCAAGGTCGGCGAGGGGCAGCAAGCCACGGCCGGTGAGCACGAGCTCCGTGGTGGTTGGTTTCATCGCGATCAACGCTTCGACATCTTCGCGCGTCACAAAGCCCCGTCGCATGGCTTCTCCCAGCTCATCCAAGATCAGCACGTCGACCTGGCTAATCTGCTGGCGCGCCAGCTCCATGATCTGTGCGGCACAGGCTTCGGGTGTGTCGCGGTCGGCTTGTACGATGCGTAGCCCCAATCGAGGCGCCGCATCATGCTCGGCGCAGTGCAGCTTTTTGGCAAACTGGAGCATGAGCACGTTAAGTCCATAGCCCGTGGCGCGCAGCGCGAGCCCCAGCGCAGCTGTCGTCTTGCCCTTGCCGTCGCCTGTATAGATTTGAACCTTGCCGACTTCCAGTGATGCCATCTCTGTCCTTTCGTGCCCGGTGTCGGTTTATCGCCGTCCGGGTTGGGTATTCTAGAAAACATTATCAACCCCAGTAGATGGAGTTCAAGCAGATGGAGATGGATGACAACAAACGTAGACGGAATATGATCCTCTACGTGCTCATCGCCTTCGTCGTCTACCTCGTGCTCTCGACCGTTCTGTTCCCCAACATCGGTCACACGCAGCAGATTACGAAGACCGATTACTCGACGTTTGTCAAAGCGCTCGATAAGAAGAGCGTCGACAAGGTCGAGTACAACACGGACGATTACACCATTTATTACACCAAGAAGGGCGAGGACGAGAACATCGCCTATAAGACGACCGGTGTGCCGAATGATGCGGGCTTTACCGATCGCGTGCTTGAGTCTGGCGCTTCGCTGGAGTCGGTCGTTCCCGATAAAAACTCGGGTTTGATGACCTACTACCTGCTCACTCTCATTCTTCCCATGGCGATTTTCTTCCTCATCGGTTGGTGGCTTAACCGCCGCATGAAGAAGGCTATGGGCGATGACGGCCCGTCGATGAACTTTGGTGGCGGCGGTTTTGGCGGCGGCGGACTGGGTAAGTCCGGCGCGCGCGTGATCGCCTCCAAGGACGTGGGCGTGACCTTTAAGGATGTCGCCGGCCAGGAAGAGGCCAAGGAGTCCCTCAAGGAGGTCGTCGACTTTCTGGAGAAGCCGCAGCGCTACGAGGAGATCGGCGCCAAGTTGCCGCGTGGCGCTCTCCTTGTTGGCCCTCCGGGTACCGGTAAGACCCTGCTTGCCAAGGCTGTTGCCGGCGAGGCCGGTGTTCCGTTCTTTAGCATTTCGGGCTCTGAGTTCGTTGAGATGTTTGTCGGTCGCGGCGCTGCTAAGGTTCGTGACCTGTTTAAGCAGGCCAAGGAAAAGGCACCGTGTATCGTCTTTATCGATGAGATC
>CABVCF010000147.1 GCA_902496775.1 uncultured Collinsella sp. | reverse complement strand
ACATTGCGGAACGTCTGCGGAATCATAACGTAGAGCAGCGTCTGGAAGGCATTCATGCCCAGGGAGCGAGCAGCCTCGTTTTGGCCCTTGGGGATCGACTGAATACCGGCACGGAAGATCTCGCACAGGTACGCAGACGAGTTCATGGCCATGACGATAACGCCCAGCACATAGTCGTCCACTTTGACACCGGCCAGCGGCAAGCCAAAGAACGCAATGTAAATCTGCAAGAACGCCGGCGTGCCGCGGATGATATTCACATAGATGCCGGCAAGACAACGAAGGATGCGCGACTTGGAAATGCGCATGAGCGACAGCGCAAAGCCAAAGGGAATAGCCAACGGAAATGCCACGAGCACGATCGAGAGCGACATAAGGAAGCCCTTAAAGACGATCGGCAGGCTCTGGACCAAAATGACCGGGTTCAAGAACAGGCGGAGGAACATATTGGAGTTCCAAGCCTCGACCCACGGCTGCTCTTTAAGGTCGGCCAAGAAGTTATCAAAAGCCGTGACGCCTTTAATCTCCACCGAGGGAATCTTGGAGATCTTCTTGGTCGAGCCGTCAGCCAAGGTGTAGGTTCCGCTAAAGGCCTCGTCGCCGCCCTCGACGGGAAACGTCACGCCGTAAACCTCGACACGGAAAAAGCCGCCGGCAGGCGCCGTCTCGCCAAAGTCGATCTTGAGCGTCTGGCCATCAGCCGTGCACGTGGGTTTCATGGGCGTACGATCCATGAGGTCCTCGCCCGAGAGCATCGTCAATCGCGTGTCATCGGTGCCAAACGTCGTGCCGTCGACAAACGTCAGCGAAAGACCGCTCAGCTCCTCGTCGGCATCGGCCTGAACTTCCCAGGTAATACGCGTCTCGGTGCCGCCGACCACAGCGCTACCCGAACCGGTGTTGGGTCGGGCGGTAATCTTTGCGGTCTCAAGCGCCTGGGCGGTCGTGGGCGCATATGCCCCCGCGCACACCAGCGCGAGCGCCACGGCCATGACGCAGGCTAGCTTTTGGAGCAAGGCAGGCAGTGGAAAACGCTGCTCTGCGGCCCCTTTGTTCAGTCGAGACAAGGTGGCTCCTATCGTAGAAGTTGCCGGCAAAACGAGACGGAAACGCTCTCCGTCAAGAGAAGCGCAAAGGCCCTCTCCGCAAAACGGAAAGGGCCCGCGCGCAATCAAGTAGCTATTTTACTTGATGTTGTACTTAGCCATGAGGGCGTCAACGGTACCGTCGTCGGTCAGGTCCTTGATGGCCTGGTTGATGTCGTCCTTGAGCTTGGTGTTGCCCTGGTTGATGGCGATGGCATACTCCTCGCCGGTGCTGACCTGCTTAACCGTATGGCAGGTGTTGAACTGCTCGGCGGTCAGCTGGCTGGCAACGGAGCGGTTGGTGACTACGGCATCGCCCTTATCGGACTGCAGGGCGCTGAAGCACTCGGTGGCGTCCTTGTAGGGGACGATCTTGGCCTTGGGGAAGTTCTCCTGGGCAAAGGCCTCGGCGGTCGAGCCAGACTGGACGATGATGGTAGCGTCGGCGTTGTTGAGCTTCTCGCTGTAGTTGTCGGCCGTGATGTCGGTGTTATCGACCTTGGTCACGATAGCCTGATCGTCCATGTAGTAGGAATCGGAGAAAGTGACTTCCTTCTCACGCTCGGGCGTGTCGGTGATAGCCGCGATGGCGACGTCATACTTGGCGCCCGAAGCAACGCCGGGGACGAGCGTGTCAAAGTCATTGTTGACATACTCGACATCCAGGCCCAGCTTGTCGCCGACAGCCTTGATGAGTTCAAGGTCAAAGCCCTGATAATCGCCGTTGTCATCCTTGTACTCAAACGGCGCGTACTCGGCAGAGGTGCCGACGGTCAGCGTACCGTCCTTGACGAGCGCGTACTCCTTGGAGCCGTCAACCTTCTCGACCTTAGCGTCGTCAGAGCTGCTGGAACCGGCATCAGAACCAGATGTGGCGTTGGACGAACCACAGCCCGTCAGAGCAAGGGCGAGCGCCATAGCACCCGTGGCGGCAAATGCGCCAAGCTTCTTCAGCTTCATAATCAGTCTCCTTCC
>CABVCF010000146.1 GCA_902496775.1 uncultured Collinsella sp. | reverse complement strand
GAAAGCACTTAATGTGCTTTCCGTCTTGCGCAGGACTGTAGAGCAGCAAACTTAACCCCCGCCCTCAGCCCCGGAGACCCTCCCGGAGGGACCCAAAAATTTTTTCAAAAAAGTTGTTGCGCGCCAGACAGACTTCTGTGTATACTAATCCCCGCAGCGCACGCGAGCGGAAACAAACGCGAACGTCTGCCTGGGGAGTTAGCTCAGTTTGGTTAGAGCGCCGGCCTGTCACGTCGGAGGTCGCGGGTTCGAGCCCCGTACTTCCCGCCAACGCAATTAAAGCCACGTCTTCGGACGTGGCTTTTTGCGTTTGATGCACTTTGTTTTGATAGAACGATCGCCCTGGTGCATCTTCGCCCAGAATCCCCGCGCCTTCGGGAACGCAAGTAAAATCTAATAAATATATCTGTCTGAACAACAGCTTTGTTGCGCAACACCTGTTCTACGAGACAGGGGGTTAGGTTATACTAAATTGCACTGTGCGCCGCATCTGATGCATTTCGCTCCAAGCGTGGCACTCAGTGGATATCCGATTTACCATTTGGATGTCCTGGCAGTCATTTAGCGTCTCGACACAAGCTCGGCCCCGGAGCTCGTTCGAGCTGTTCGTATTCCTTGAAAGGGGAAAAATGGACATATCGAGGAAGACTGATTACGCCCTTCGTATGCTGGCGATGCTTGCCGAGGATCCGGAGTGCTTGCTTTCTGTTCGCACCGCTGCCGAAGAGGTCAATGTCCCGTATTCGTTTGCCCGCTCGATTCAGCACGGTTTGGTCCAGGCCGGTATTGTGGAGAGCCTGCGTGGCGTCCACGGTGGCATGCGTCTCAAGGTCAGTCCGGACGACGTCACTATCCGCCAGGTCGTCGAGGCCGTTCAGGGTCCTATGGTTATGAACGATTGCACCGCGCCCGATGGTGACTGTGCGCGCATGGGCGCGTGCTGCTATCATCCCCTGTGGGCCGGAGCTCAGGCGTTGATGCGCGACTACCTCGATTCCGTTTCGCTCGGCGACATCGTCGCTCACCGCCAGTTCCCGGCCGTCGATCCCAAGTTCGCCGACCGCGAAGCGTTTCCCGAGTACGCCACCTGCGCGTGCGCTTACCGGGAGGAATAGCGCCGCATAAGGAGCATAGCCATGATTCAGGACCCCTTTCGTTCGATGATTCGTTCGGAAGGGGTCCTGCGTTATCGCGACCTTCCGTGGCGCCGCACACGCGATCCGTACATCATTTGGCTTTCTGAGGTCATGTTGCAGCAAACGCAGGTGCCGCGCGTGGAGACGCGCATGCCCGCATGGCTCGATCGCTTTCCGACCGTGCAGGCGCTTGCCCAGGCCGCACCTTCCGATGTTTTGGACGCTTGGCAGGGCATGGGCTACAACCGACGCGCTTTGGCGCTCCACAGGGCCGCTCAGCGCGTTGTAGAGGACTGGGACGGGGAGTTTCCGCGTGAGACGCGTGACTTGGTCGCTCTGCCTGGTATTGGCCCGGCAACGGCGCAGGGCATCCGGTCGTTTGCGTTTGATCTTCCGGGCGTGTATCTGGAGACCAACGTGCGCACGGTCTTTCTGCATCACTTCTTTCCCGATGTACCGGCTGTTCCCGATCGCGAGCTGGTGCCGTTGATCCAGGCTGCTTGTCCGGCGGCTCCCGGTGCGGCGGCGGACGAGATTGCGCCCTTTGCCGCGCCTCAAGACGATGCCGACACGCCGCGCGCGTGGTATTACGCGTTGCTGGATTACGGCGCGTATCTTAAAAAGACGCTGCCCAATCCGTCCAGGCGGTCGGCGGGCTACAGTCGTCAGTCCAAGTTTGAGGGCTCGCGCCGCCAAAAGCGCGCCCACATCGTGCGCATGTTGTTGGCGGCGCGTGATGGGCAGCCTGCGGGCATTACGGTTGATGAAGCTGTTGCAGGCGTTAACGAGATGGAGACGGCAGCCGGCCGGGAGCCGGTCGAGCGCGAGCTGGTCACAAGTATTCTTGCCGATCTGGAGCGCGAGGGCTTTTGCCGCTCCGAGGGCGATCGTTGGCTGAGTGTATAGCTCGCTCGAATCTGAAGAACAGGATTATAAGGTTTAAATTCTCGGCTTGAGGGCATCCTAAAGACAAGGCCGCTCAAAGCCTATGGGCGGCATGTGTTGAAGGGAAGTACACCTATGGATTTTGAGAACTCTCAGACCAAGAAGAACC
>CABVCF010000145.1 GCA_902496775.1 uncultured Collinsella sp. | reverse complement strand
CGCGACGATGCGCTCTCGAGGGTATACGGATGCCCGTCTACTTTAGTGAGGGTGATGGCATAGCCGTGCTTATCGGCGGCGGCGGCAAAGCCCTCCATGCGGTCGAGGTTGCCGGTACCGGTAATGTTGAACATGGCAACGCCGACGGTCTTAAACTTGCCACGGCGCAGCGATCGACCGGCAAAATTGGGGCGATACCCCAGCTCGCGCATGGCGGCACGCACGCGTTCCTTGGTCTCGGGGCGCACGCTGGGCGAATCGTGCACGGTGCGCGAGACCGTCTGCTCCGAGACGCCCGCGAGACGCGCCACATCCTTAACGGATACCGATTTTTTAACAGCGGCCATAGGTCGATCTTTCTATGTCAACGATGCCATTGATGGCACCTTGCGCAGTCATTTTTACCGCCTTCAAGTATATCCAACGCCTCCCCCACCATACGCTCACCACCCAAAACCTACCGTTCACCGACATTTTTGCTTCCCCAAACGGCTTTTGTCGACCAAATGTTAACGTTGCCATTGTGCAAACACAGAGCCACCGGGCGGCTCAAACGTTTACGCGTAAGGAATCGACGGTTCGCAGGCACAGGAACCACCGGTTCGCTTCTTTTTTTGTGTCACAAAATGGCAACGTCAACATTTTGGCAACCGAACGTCAAAAGCTACCATCGTTGCTAACCCACCGACTCTTAGGAGCATTGCATGGAGCAACTCATCGCCATCATCGAAAAGGGCCAGCCCTTTTTCAACGCGATCGCCCGCAACAAGTACCTCAAGGCGATCCGCGACGGCTTTATCTCCGTCATCCCCATCATCATCTTCTCGTCCATCTTCTGCCTGGTAGCCTCGGTCCCCAACATCTGGGGTTTCTACTGGCCCGATGACATCAACAACGCCCTGTGGAAGTGCTACAACTACTCCATGGGCATCCTGGCCATCGCCTGCGCCGCCACCACGGCCAAGCACTTCGCCGACGCTCAGAACCGCGATCTGCCCAAGAACAACCAGATCAACTTCATCTCGTGCATGTGCGCGGCCATCATCGGCTTCTTGCTCCTTTCGAGCGACACGATCGCCACGGACGCCGCCAGCGGTTTCAACACCACCTACCTTGGTTCCAAGGGCCTGCTGACCGCTTTCATCGCTGCGTTTGTGACTGGCATCATCTACAAGTTCTTCATTAAGCGCAACATCACCGTCAAGATGCCCGAGCAGGTTCCGCCCAACATCTCGCAGACCTTTAAGGACATCATCCCCTTCTCCGTCTGCATCACCGTCTTTTGGGTTTTTGACATCGTCTTCCGCGCTGCTTTTGGCTTCTGCTTTGCCCAGGGTGTCATCCAGGTGTTCCAGCCCCTGTTCACCGCTGCCGATGGCTACATCGGCCTCGCTGTGATCTACGGCGCCATGAGCCTCTTCTGGTTCGTGGGCGTCCACGGCCCCTCAATCGTCGAGCCCGCCATCGCCGCCGCTCTCGTTGCCAACATGACCGACAACCTGGCTGCGTTCCAGGCCGGCCAGCACGCTTCCGCTGTCCTGACCCAGGGTGCCCAGTACTTCGTCGTCTGCATGGGCGGCACCGGCGCCACGCTCGTCCTGGTCTTTATGTTCTGCTTCCTGGCCAAGTCTCAGGAGATGCGCGCCGTCGGTAAGGCCGCCATCGTCCCCGTCTGCTTTGCCGTCAACGAGCCGCTGCTGTTCGCCGCGCCCATCGTGCTCAACCCCGTCTTCTTTGTCCCGTTTGTCTTTGCCCCGATCGCCAACATCTGGATCCTCAAGATCTTTATCGACTTCTTGGGCATGAACGGCTTTATGTACACCCTGCCTTGGACCGTCCCCGGCCCCATCGGCACCATCATGGGCCTGGGCTTCCAGCCGCTCGCCTTTGTGATGCTCGCCCTTATCCTGGTCGTCGACTTCGTTCTGTACTATCCGTTCTTCCGTGCCTATGACGCCCAGAAGTGCGCCGAGGAGGCCGAGATTTCCCAGGAGGAGCTCGCCGCCAAGAACGCCGAGAAGGCTGCCAAGCTCAACGATGCCTTCCAGGGCAAGGCTGACGCCAAGAGCGTTGCCGCCGGCGCTGCTGCCGATGCCGTGAAGGCCGACGCCGCTGCCGCCTCCGCAGCACCCGCTGCCGAGGCAACAACCGCCAGCGACCTCAACGGCAAGCGCGTGCTCGTGCTCTGCCAGGGCGGCGGAACCTCGGGCCTGCTCGCCAACGCGCTGGCCAAGGCTGCTAAAGAGCG
>CABVCF010000144.1 GCA_902496775.1 uncultured Collinsella sp. | reverse complement strand
CCCGAGGCGAAGCCCTATACGCTCCGTCTCGAAACAGATGGCAGCGGTAATGCGGCGGCGAACGAGTCGCTTGTTTTCCAGCTCGCAAAGTTCTCCTTCTACCAAGCAAACATCAATGCGGATGAAAACGACCTAACAAGCGACAGAACACGCTTTCGCATTTTAGTTGACTACGGTTGGGACAATAATGCCGAGATTCCCGACAGCGCGTTCGGCTCGACCAAAAAATCCATCGAACTCTGTTCACCCACCTACTCGACCACCCAGACCGTCTATGGCACGACCTTCGGCGGTTACTCCGGCCTCGCCACCGTCGTGAACGAGGGGCACGCGGGCTTCACGTGGGACACCCCAAGAAGTGGGAAAACCCGCAGCCTACCATGGGTGTGGAGTACCGCTTCGGCTAAGCCAAGCGCGATATATCGCATATAAAGAAAGGAGACCAGCTATATGAAGTCAAGGGCTAAACCGTAGGTTTTCGAGAACAGTTAATTGTCCGAACGTTGCAGTTTGAGAACCGAATATCGAACGCTTTCCGGGCATGGCGAAGCAGGCGGCGGGGCCGCCTCCGATGCCCTTTGCTTGGATCGCCCTATTCCCTCCCCGGGTCGTACGGGACCTGGTCGCGCATCACCGCGAACACGATGTGGCACAGCTTCC
The DNA here is from genome assembly GCA_902496775.1 of uncultured Collinsella sp. Lineage (GTDB taxonomy): Bacteria > Actinomycetota > Coriobacteriia > Coriobacteriales > Coriobacteriaceae > Collinsella. Next base: position 1,612 of record CABVCF010000144.1, on the reverse strand, counting down.
TCGCCACGGCCGTGACGGCCACGCGGTGGGGCTTGCCCTCGGCGCGCTTCCTGTCGTAGAAGGCGCGCAGCCCCGGGTCGTACTGCCTGGCGCGGTTGGCCGCCAGCCACAAAGCGCGGCGAAGGTACGGCGAGCCGTGCTTGGTTATGGGGCCGCCGCCGCTGTCGAACTGCCCGGACTGGCTCACCGACGAGTTCAGCCCGGCGTAGCTCACCAGGGCGGGCGCGTTGCGGAAGCGCGACACGTCGCCTATCTCGGAGACTATCTGGGCGCCCGTGACGTAGGACACCCCGGGTATCGTCAGCACGAGCGGCTCGACCTCGTCGAGCAGGGACCTCAGCCTCGCCTCGACCCCGGCGCACTCGGAATCCGCGAACTCGATCTGCCTTATCAGGGACTTGACCTGGAACGAGGCCGCCTCCTGGCCGAGCCTCACGCCGATCGACGACTTGGCCGCGGCCTTGATCTTCGCGGCGTAGCCGGACGACTTGCCGCCGCGCCTGGACGCCTCGGCGATGTCGCGGGCGAGCGAGTCGGCGCGCCTCCGCGCCAGCTCGAAGGGCAGCGGGGACTTGGACAGCACCGCGCGGCTGCCGGCCCCGAACATGTCCGAGAATATCCCGGCGTACTCGGGGAAGTGGGCGTCCATCAGGCATATGCACTGGGTCTTGAGCTCCGCCACCATGCCGCGCAGCGACTGCAGGTAGCGCGACAGCGACCTCAGCGACGCCATCTCGTCGGTGGCGAGCCTGGTCTCGTCGTACTGGCCTATGCGCAGCGCCTCGGCTATGAGCCCGGCGTCGACGCGGTCGTTCTTGACCTTGTCGAGCCCCTTGAGCTTGCGCACCGCCTTGACCTGCATGGGGTTTATCACGGCGACCGAGTAGCCCCGGGCGACGAGGAACGAGTAGCACGCCATCCAGTAGTGGCCGGTGGCCTCCATGCCCACGACGACGTCGGACGGCGACCCCGCAAGGCCCTCGAGCCACGCGACGGCCCTCTCGAGCCCGGCCTCGGTGTTCTTGAACGGCATCGGTGGGCACATCTCCGCCCCGCGCTCGTCGACCGCCCCTATGACGTGGTCCGTCTTGGCGATGTCCACACCCGCGTAGATCATCCCCTGCTCCCTTCTGCGATGCGGCGGGGCCTGCCCGAGCGCCCGGGACCGCAACCTCCCAAAAGAGATCCGAGGTGGCGCGTCGCCCCTCATCCAGCTAATTCGCGGCCTTTCCCGAACGGGGCAGGATGCCACTCTCCTTTGCGAGGTCGCACCCGTCGCCTCAGCCGTCATGTCGGCATCCCTGCCCGCCAGAGTCTGCATTGCATCTGAAAGCATTCGATATTCGGCTCCCAAATGCAACAACTAAAAGATAGGAGCCATCGATGAAAAAGATTGAAGCCATCGTTCGTCCGGCGAAGCTTGAAGCGCTCAAGGATGCGTTTCTCGAGGCTGGCATCAAAGGCATGACTATTTCCCAGGTGCAGGGTTGCGGAAATCAGCATGGCTGGAAAGAGTACTACCGCGGCAGCGAGGTTATCGTGAACATGCTGCCGAAGATCACGCTCACCGTGGTCGTCGAGGATGATAAGGTCAATTCCACCGTCGAGCTTA
>CABVCF010000143.1 GCA_902496775.1 uncultured Collinsella sp. | reverse complement strand
TGTTATAAGCAAGCGGCAAGCCCTTCATGGTCACGAGCAGCTGCACCAGGTTGCCATACACACGGCCGCTCTTGCCGCGGATAAGCTCGGCAAAGTCGGGGTTCTTCTTCTGCGGCATGATAGACGAGCCGGTGGAGTAAGAGTCTGAAAGCGTGATAAAGCCAAATTCGGAGCTCGACCACAGCACGATCTCCTCGGAAAGACGCGACAGGTGCATCGCCATGACGGATCCGGCGTAATGCAGATCGAGCAGAAAATCACGGTCGGAAACGGCATCGAGCGAGTTGGGGATCACGCCCGCAAAGCCAAGTTCGGCAGCCGTCATCTGGCGATCGAGTGGATAGCTCGTACCGGCAAGCGCGGCAGCACCCAGTGGACAGTTGTCGGCGGCATCAAAGGCGGCCTTCAGACGCGTAAAGTCGCGCGCGAACATCCAGGAATACGCCAGCAGATGATGCGACAGCAGCACGGGCTGAGCGTGCTGCATATGCGTGTAGCCCGGCAGAATCACCTTGTCGTACTTCTTAGCCGCATCTACCAGCACATGGCGCAGCTCAAGATTGGCCTCCATGAGCTCCTTGGCCAGTGCCTTGACGCCCAGGCGCGTGTCGGTCGCCACCTGGTCGTTGCGCGAACGTCCGGTATGCAAGCGCTTACCGGCCTCGCCGATGCGACGCGTCAGCTCGCTCTCGATAGACATATGGATGTCCTCGTCGTTGATATCGAAGGTAAAGTTGCCGGCATCGATATCCTGCTCGATTCCGGTCAGGCCCTCGGCAATCGCCTGCTCGTCCTCGGCACTGATGATGCCTTGGGCGGCCAGCATCTTGGCATGTGCCTTAGAGCCGGCGATATCCTGCTTATAGAGATGCTTGTCGACCGGCAACGACGCACCAAACTCCTGCGTGACCTCGGCCACGCCCGCCTCAAAACGACCGCCCCAAAGAGCCATGGAACCGTCTCCTTTCTCCAAATGCCAAAACAAGCGCCCAAAGCAATGTGCCCTGTCGCTAAAGCGATTTATCAACCGCTAGTTTTGCATATTCCCCACCGTGCGCGAGGCCATATAGCTAATTTGCAAAGAAGTGACGCACCATGCACTTGGCGCCCAACGTCTCCCTCCGGATGTTGCCCTGCGAACCATCGATCCAGGCCTTCAGGCTCATAGGAACGTCCTCGACCTTTACAGCATCGAACTCGGGCGCGAGGGCAAGCAAAGCATGCGCGATAGCATTGAACATAATGGATACTCCTCATATATATAGGCGCAAGGCCGCCAATTTGATAGAAGGAGCCCCGCCGGACAACCCCGGCGGGGCTCGGACTCAGCCGCAGTCGCGGCGTCATATATGCGGGCGGAACGTAGGGGCCACCGATGTTAAGAAGTGTCAGCAAGCATAACGAAAGGTAGGGACCCCATGCGCCCGATATGTATCACGCGGATGGGCCGCGCGGATACCAAGGGAAGGAAGACTTAAGCCTGAGCGGCAGCAGAGCTGGGACCCTGGACCTTGGCCCACGTCTTGAGCGACAGCGTGTCGATTTCGATAAAGCCGGCGCTGGCCTTCTCATCAAACGTGGTGTCGCGGTCGTAGGTGGCCAGACCGTAGTCATACAGGCTAAACGGGCTCTTGCGGCCGACAACATGGCAGTTGCCCTTAAAGAACTTCAGGCGGACGGTGCCGGTCACGAACTTCTGGGTGTCGGCCATAAAGGCGTCGAGCGCGTTCTTGAGCGGGCTGTACCACTGGCCGTTGTACACGGCGGTAGCCCAATCCTGCTCGAGTTTGATCTTGGTCTTGAGCAGGTCGCCCTCGACGCAGATGTCCTCGAGTGCCTTGTGGGCGGTGATGAGCGTCAGGGCTCCGGGAACCTCATAGCATTCGCGGCTCTTGAGGCCCACCAGACGATCCTCGACCAGGTCCAGGCGACCAAAGCCGTTGTCGCCCGAAATCTTGTTGAGGGCGATGACGATCTCGGAGAGCTTCATCTTCTTGCCGTCGACGGCGACGGGCTTGCCGGCCTCAAACTCAATCTCGGTATACGTCGGGGTGTCGGGCGTGTCCTCGGGATTCTTGGTCATAACCCAGGCGTCGTCGAGCGGCTCGTTCCAGGGATCCTCCAGGTGGCCGCACTCAATGGCACGACCCCACAGGTTGTCGTCGATGGAATAGGGGTTGTCGTTGGCACCCTCGGGAACCGGCACGTTGTGGGCGTGGGCATAGGCGACCTCGTCGGGACGGCACTTCAGGTCCCACTCGCGAACCGGGGCGATAACCTTAAGCTCGGGG
>CABVCF010000142.1 GCA_902496775.1 uncultured Collinsella sp. | reverse complement strand
GCATCTCCGTCGACGCGGCATATGCGTTGCCCGCGATGGCGGCGGCCAGAGCATCCTGCGGCGAGAGCGCCGGGGCGGCTAGGCTATCGAGCGGATTGGAACCTGCGGCATCGCGCGCGCCGACGAGTGCCTCAAACGAGGATGCCGGGGCAAATGGCCCCGATTCGGGCGCGGGCGCGCTCACCACGACGGGCTCGGCGCCGGCAGGCACGTCGGCAACACCAGCTGCGCGCAGCTCTTCCAAGCTCTCGAGCGTACCCTCGATGTCCTCGTGCGTCTCCTCAAATTCGGCAGCGACGCCCAGGAATTCCTGGATGTTCTCGGCACGGCTCTCAGACTCCATGGTGCCCTCGGCGCGAAACGCCTGCAGCAGACCCGTCTTATCGACAATCATCTCGACGACGTCCTTGAGCTCGCCATCCATGCGGCGGCCCTCGCGCACCAGCGACACAAAGCTCGACAGGCCATTGCGCACCTTGGCGCTAAACATGCCGGTTTCGGCGCACGCGATCTCGCAAGCCTGGAAGAACGAGCAACGGTTGTCGCGCGCCAGCTGCTCGATTTTTTGGATCGAGGTGGAGCCGATGCCACGGCGCGGTGTGTTGATGACGCGCTTGACGCTCATCTCGTCGGCCGGGTTCACGATCATCTTAAGGTAGGCCATGACATCACGGATCTCGGCACGGTCGAAGAATCGCGTGCCGCCCACGATCTTGTAGGGCACGCCCGCGCGCAGGAACATATCTTCGAGGATACGCGACTGGGCGTTGGTGCGATAGAACACGGCAATGTCGTCGTAGCTCGTGCCTTTGGCATGCAGCTTCTCGATCTCGCCGGCAATCCAGCGGCCCTCGTCGCGCTCGTCGCTCGCCTGGAAGGCCTGGATCTTCTCGCCATCGCCCTCGGCCGTAAACAGGCGCTTGTCCTTGCGCTGCGAGTTGTGGCGTACCACGGCGTTGGCGGCGTTCAGGATATGACCCGTGGAACGATAGTTCTGCTCCAGCTTGACGGTCTTGCAGTTTTTAAAATCCTTCTCAAAGTCCAGGATATTGGTGATGTCGGCGCCACGCCAGCTGTAAATGGACTGGTCATCGTCGCCCACGACCATGAGGTTTTGGTACTTGGCGGCCAGCAGGTTGGCGATTTCGTACTGGACGTGGTTGGTGTCCTGATACTCGTCGATGCTAATGTAGCGGAAGCGCTCTTGGTACTTATCGAGCACCTCGGGGCGGGTGCGCAGCAGCTCGAGCGTGCGCACGAGCAGGTCGTCGAAGTCCATCGCGTTGGCGGCGCGCAGGCGGCGTTCCAGCTCCAGGTAGACCTGCGCGGCCTTTTTGTCATTGGGGCTGTCGGCGGATTTGAGCATGTCCTCGGGGCCGATCATGGCGTTTTTGGCCGAGCTGATCTTGCTGCGGATCATGTTGATGGGGAACTGCTTTTGCTCGATGCCGAGCGCCTGCATAATGTCGCGCACCATGCGCTTTGAGTCATCGTCATCGTAGATGGTGAACTGGCCGGTGTAGCCCAGCAGGTCGGCGTCCTCGCGCAGCATGCGCACGCACATGGCATGGAAGGTGCACACCCACATGCCGCGGGTACCGCTGGAAATGAGCGCCGCCAGACGCTCGCGCATCTCGGCCGCGGCCTTGTTGGTAAACGTGATGGCAAGAACCTGCCAAGGCTTAACACCCAGGTCGCCGAGCATATGTGCGATGCGGAAGGTCAAGACGCGGGTCTTGCCCGAGCCGGCGCCGGCGAGCACCAGCAACGGACCCTCGGTGGACAGGACCGCCTCGCGCTGGGCGGGATTAAGGCTGTCAATGTCGACGAGCGGCTTGGCGGGCTTGGGCGCCGGCGCGGGAGCGTCGTAGATGTCGAGCGGGACGAGCTCGGGCTCCGGCGCTGCAGGGGCGGTGTATGCATCGAGCGGCACGGGTTCCGGCGCGGGCGGCACAGGTACCGCGACATTCTTTTCCCAGGGCAGGGGCTGGGTCATGGGCGACTCCTCATCTGACGGACGGCGCGCCTGCGGGCAGCGCCATAGTTTGAGCCGTACCAGTATACCGAGCCGCGCGGACACCGACGCAAATCACACCACGACTCCGTCCGCCACCATCGGGCCCGCCCCAGCGGATTTGGCGCAATGGGGTCAGATTTGTCTGCACCAAGCTGGTGCAAAGTAACCTGACCCCATTGCGCCAATCACAGAGCCACCGATGTCACGGTAGCAGCAGCGAGCGGCGGCCAGAGCGAACAAATTGGCATGAAAAGAGGGCGGCATAGACCTTTTGGTCATGCCGCCCTCT
>CABVCF010000141.1 GCA_902496775.1 uncultured Collinsella sp. | reverse complement strand
CTCCGCATCATCGAAGGCGTCGGTGTCGTGGACACCGCAGAAACGGGAGCCGGGACGGGCCTGGTTGCGGCACTGGATGCCGTCCTCGGACACGAACTCGCAGCGACGGACGTCCTCGTCCTCCTCGTCACCGATCAGGTCGGCGGCGGGCTCCTCGTGAACGGGAACGTTCTTGAGGATGTCGGCGGCAAGGGTCTCGGACTTAATGTCGATGTGCCAGCCGGTCAGGCGCGCGGCGAGGCGGGCGTTCTGGCCCTCCTTGCCGATGGCGAGGGACAGCTGGTCGTCGGGCACGATGACGCCGGCATAGGCCTTCTCCTCGTCGATGAGGACGCGGGTGACCTTGGCGGGCGACAGGGCGTTGGCAACGTAGACGGCCGGATCGGCATCCCACAGGATGACGTCGACGCGCTCGCCACGGAGCTCGCCCACGACGGCGCGAACACGGCTGCCCTTGGGGCCGACGCAGGCGCCAACCGGATCCAGGCGATCGTCGAGCGAGTGAACGGCGACCTTGGAGCGCTGGCCGGGCTCGCGGGCGATCGACTTGATCTGGACGGTGCCCTCATAGATCTCGGGCACTTCCTGCTCAAACAGACGACGCATGAGCTCGGGATGGGTGCGGGAGATGACGATCGGCGGACGGCTGTGCTCGCCGCGAACCGGCTGCAGGTTGGAATTGGGATCGCGGACGTCGATGATCACGGCCTTGATGTGCTGGTTGTGCAGGTAGCGCTCGCCCATCGGACGCTCGTTGCGCTCGTTCTCGTAACGGCGCTGGTCAAAATGCGGCAGCTCGGCCTCGACGCCATCGCGGATCTTGACGATCGTAAAGTCGGGCGTGGACTGCAGCACGGTACCGCTGATGAGGTCACCGATACGGCCGGAGAACTCCTCGTAGATCTGCTCGCGGGCGGAGTTGCGCACGATGGCGTTGATCTCGGCCTTGGCGTGCTGGGCGGCAATGCGGCTCGTGTTCTTGGGGGTGACGTCGATCTCCTCGAACTCGGTGAAGTTGCCCTCCTCGTCCATGGAATCGTCGATCGGCTCCAGGCGGTAGACGTAGATCTTGCCGGTGGTGCGGTCGATGGTCACCTTGGCGCCCCACTCAAGATGCAGGATCTCGGCATAGCTCTTGGCGAGCGACTGCTCAAGGCGGTCGATCAGGTAGAGCTGGTCGATGTGCCTCTCCTGGCAAAGCTCCATCAGGGCGGACATCATGTCGGATGCTGCCATCTTACTTTCCTTCCTTCGCGGGCTTGAAGTCATAGGTGGGCTTCAACTTGCACTTTTTAACATCAGAGAAATCGAGGGTGACGGACTCGCCGTCCTCGAGCTCGAGGGTCACGTTCGTCTCGGTGGCGGCGGCAATCTTGCCGGCGTACTTGCGACGGCCCTCGGTTGCGGTGGAGGTGAGCTCGCAGTTCTCGCCCACAAAGCGGGCAAAGTCACTCGGACGGCGCAGCGGGCGCGCCATACCCGGGCTCGACACCTCGAGCGTATAGCTCGAAGAGATGGGATCGAGCTCCTCAATCACATCGCCGACCCATTTGGTGTTGGCCGTGACGTCGTTGAGCGACAGGCTCTGACCCTCGGCACCCTCGATACGCACACGCACGCAGGGGGCCTTGGTGGCACCCACGAGCTCAACGTCGACGATGTCGACATCGTGCTGGGGAGCAACGGCCTCGAGCGCGTCGATGATCGCCTGCTCGGTCTTGGTCTTGACCATTGCGGCACCTCCATCCATACAAAAAAGAAGCGGGGCCGAAACCCCACTTCTTTCAATTACAACTTCATTTGCAAGCAAACTATACCAATAGCTGCGGAAACGTGCAAGCACAGTACGAATCTGCAGGTCAGCGTGCGCACAGCTTCTCCACAAGAATAGGACAATTGACCGAAGGCAACTAGGCAGATACATGCAAAACGAGGGACGACCCAACCGGATCGCCCCTCGTCTTTTATGCGTCAGTTAAGCGCGCAGTGCTTACTTGACCACCAGGTTGACCAGCTTGCCGGGCACGCAGATGGCCTTGACGACCGTCTTGCCCTCGAGCCACTTGGCGACGGCGGCCTCGGCGGCAGCCTGCATCTCCTCATTGGAGGCATCGCGGGCCACGTCGATGCGGCCACGGACCTTGCCGAGCACCTGGACGACGATCTGCACCGTGTCCTCGATGGACTCGGCCAGGTCGAACTCGGGCCAGGCGGCGGTGTAGGCGTTGCCCTCGCAGCCGAGTGCCTCGTGCCACAGCTCGTCGGCCCAGAACGGGCAGATGGGCGCCAGGACGCTCACGATGTCCTTGGCCACGCCGTAGCACAGGGCCTTGTCACGCTCAGCGCCCTC
>CABVCF010000140.1 GCA_902496775.1 uncultured Collinsella sp. | reverse complement strand
TCTATCTGGTGGGCATTCAGGACACCACCAGCGCCGCCGACGCCCCCGCTTTGCCGCGTGGGAGGAATGTCACGGTTGCTCCGGGTAGTGCCTCCCCCGTGCGCGGCATCGCGTACAATACCCGTATGAACAGGCTATTCGACAAATCGATCGTGCTGGCGTGCTGCATCGCAGCCGCCACGGGCCTTGCTGTGGACGCTCGTCTGGTTGCGGCGTTTTGCCTTGGCGTTATTGCCACCTCACTGGCCGAGGTCGCACAGGGAAACCGCGCCCGCCGTGTGAGCGAGGCCGCGAGCTACGCCTGCATCATCGCGGCCGTCTTCGTGCCGCCGTTTGTGCCGTTTGCGCCTCTCGCCTTCTATGACATCGCGCGGCGCGTGCGCCGTGAGCACGCCTGGGTCGCGCTGGGCATTGGCTCCGCTTTTGCCCTTGCGCTCGTCGCGGACCTTCGCACCGACGCGCTCACCTCCCGAACGCTTCTGCTGACCGCTATCCTTTCGGTTGCCGCCACCTTGTTGTCACTGCGCACAGCCCAGCTGGAGCGTGAGCAAAAGCGCATGCGCCGTACCCGCGACGAGCTGCAGGAACGAGCCCTCGCGCTCGAAGCGCGCAACCGCGATCTTGCCGACCGCCAGGACTACGAAGTCGAGCTCGCGACACTCGCCGAACGCGCCCGTATCGCGCGCGAGATCCACGATAACGTCGGCCACCAGCTCACGCGCGCCTCGCTGCAGGCCGAAGCCCTTCGCGTGGTCCACGCCGACGAGCCTGGCGTCGCCGCCGATTTCGCCGACGTTAAACGCACGGTTGACGAGGCGCTCCAACTTGTGCGCACCAGCGTCCACGCGCTCAACGACAACGCCGTCGACCTTTCCGTGCAGCTCGAACGCATTGTTGAAGGCGCGCGCTCGGACGGCGGCCCGCAGGTTGAGCTTGAAGTTTTGGCCGAGCATGCGCCCGCAAATGTCGCCAACTGCTTTGCGGCGGTGCTGCGCGAGGCGCTTTCCAACGCCATGCGCCACGCTTGCGCCCAGACCGTCACCGTACGGTGCATGGAGCATCCGTCGTTTTACCAGCTCATCGTTACCGACGATGGCGCGGACGGGGTCCAAGCAAGCGGCCGCGGCGCCACGGAGGGCATGGGGCTCGCCTCCATGCGCGAGCGCATCGAGGCGCTTGGCGGCACCTTCACCGCCGGCCCGCGTGCCGGCTCCCCCGGCTGGCGCGTGTTTGCCACCGTTCCCAAGCAGCAAGGAGATGACGCCCGATGAGGCTCATTGTTGTCGACGACGACCGCTTGGTGGTCGATTCGCTCAAGATTATCCTGGGCGCCCAGCCGCAGATCGAGGTAGTGGGCACCGGCGCCAACGGCAACGACGCGGTTTCGCTCTATGCCGAACACGCGCCCGATATCGCACTGCTCGACATTCAGATGCCGGGGCGTGACGGACTTTCGGCGGCACGCGAGATCCTCGAGCGCGACCCTGCGGCGCGCGTGGTGTTTCTGACGACATTCTCGGATGACGAATACATTGTGTCGGCGCTCAAACTGGGCGCGCGCGGCTACTTGATTAAAACCGACGTCGCTGCCATCCCTCCCGCGTTGACGCAGGTCATGGATGGCAAACGCGTGCTCGAGGGCAAGGCGATCGAGGACGTCGATTTTGACGGAACGGACGTTGAGGCGGGCACGCCCCGCCGGCCTGCGGCCTTTGTCAGCCTAACCGACCGCGAGTTCGAAGTCGCCGAGCTCATCGCCCGCGGCCTCGATAACAAGGAGATTGCCGCCACCGCCTATATGGGCGAAGGCACCGTACGCAACCACATCAGCTCAATCCTTGCCAAAATGGGCCTGCGCAACCGCACCCAAATCGCCATCGCCTATCTGCGAGGGTAATTACCCAACGGCCAACCGCTCCGGCAGAGCAAAATAGCTGTTATCGATTTAATGCCATTTCAAAACTATGCCGGTTTACTACGATGAATCGCCCGTCTCCGACCGCAGCAAATTGCGCGCTTGCAAAACAGCAGGTAGAACGTTTGCAATATTTAGAAAAATGCAGCCATGGTCGGGAATGTCGAATTCGTCGTAGTAAACCGGCATAGTTTTGTTCGGGCGGCCCTGCACGAGTGCCTCCGCCAGCCTCGCTGGACCAAAATGATCCGTTTTCCTCCGTCCCCAAGGGATCAGCCGGAACCGCTCGCCACGAAATCGGCCCATCTACTACGTTTGATTCGATACCCCTGACCATACCTTCGTTTTGAACAAAACCACAGGCGTTCTACCTGCGGTTTTGTTTTCGCGTTTTTTGGCATGGTTAGGGGTAAGGGACTAAATGTAGTAGATGGGCCGGTTTCGTGGCGAATCCTTCTCGCCTACGCACAAAAGCGCCGCCACGGAGGAGGGAGATACCTCCGCGGCGGCTGGGGG
>CABVCF010000139.1 GCA_902496775.1 uncultured Collinsella sp. | reverse complement strand
CGGTGGGTATACTTCCTTTCGCATTAAGCCCCGGACTGAGGAGGTATCCAAATGCCGGATAACGGGTCAATACAAAAAAGAGGCGCGCACGAAATGGCTCATGGGCGTCCTGTCCAGATAACCGAACACACGACGGTAACCGAGCTGCAGCCCAGCCTGTCCGATGTCGTGTGCGCAAACAAAAAGCTGCAGATTGGTTTTATCGTTGCGCTCGTGGTACTGGCGCTGCTGTCGGGCTTTGTAGCTCGTCCGCATTTCGCCGATACCAAAACTTGGGACTCCACCATCGAGGTCATCGACCAAAAGAAGGGTAACGTACTGGCGCTCACGACCTCGTGCGTGGCGCTGTCTGCGGGCATTACCGCGCTGCCGGGTGATACGGGAACGCCGGTTGCCGAGCAGCTCGCGCAGCTTTCAGGCAACCTTGGTATCGTGCTTGCTGTGCTCTACCTCGAGAAATACCTGCTAACCATTTTGTGGTCGGTTGGCCTGGGCATCTTAATCCCGTTTACGTTGGTGCTCTTTGCGGTGTCGCTCGGCATTCACGGGCGCTGGAGCACGAGCGCGGTCATTCGCCGCGTGGCAACGCGTGTGCTGGTGGTCGCCATAATTGGCATGGCGTTGGTGCCTGCAAGCGTTTGGGTGTCGCAGAAGGTCGACGAAACGTATCGCGTTAGCATCGAGGCGGCCGAGCAAAAGGCGGCCGATGCTGCGAGTGCGGCGGATAGCGATAGCTCCAAAACAAGCAAGAAAAAGACCGAGTCCGCAGAGTCCAAGAGCGTGCTCGAGCAGCTTGCCGACGGTGCCTCGGGCCTCGTCACGTCGGTGACCAGCGGCGCCAAGCAGATGACCGATGAAATTGTGCAGCAGGTGACCGACCTTATCGAAGGCGCCATCGTGATGATCGTGACCTCGTGCGTGATTCCATTGCTGGTGCTCGCGGCGTTTTTGTGGCTGGGGCACACCCTGCTGGGGATTGATATCTCCGGTCCCGCGAACTATTTGACGGGCCGCTTTCTGAGTGCTCCGTCCAAGCACGCCAAGAAGGGCAGGCAGTCTGAGTAGGCGGCAAAGCGATCTTTGGAAGATCAACCGTAAGAAGGGCGGCCGAGACACGTTCTCGGTCGCCCTTTTGTTTGTTGAACACATGGTCGCTACGTTCGCGCCCAGTCCAAACGGTCAGCAATCATCTGTGAACGGTATTTGTTCAAAAAAGAACAAAGATAAACAAATAATTCTTGCAGTTACTGTTCGAATGTGTTCAAATAAACATGAACAGTGAAGAACCGCACATTCAGATGCCCGGACCTGAACGCGATTCAACACTTCCAAACAGAAACTACGCACCTGCGTATCTCTCAAGGAGGATGTCATGAGGGTTGTAATCGCTTCCGATGCCGACGGTATGTCGATGAAGGAGTCCATCAAGGAGATGCTCATCGCCGACGGTCACGAGGTCGTCGACTATTCCGAGACCCCTGCCGCGGACTTTGTCGATTCCGCGACCGCCGTTGCCAAGGACCTGCTGGAGCACAAGGATTCCCAGGGCTTCGCATTCGATAAGTACGGCGTCGGCTCCTATATGGCCGCCGTCAAGATTAAGGGCATGGTCGTCGCCAACATTTCCGACGAGCGTTCCGCTTACATGACCCGCGAGCACAACGGCTCGCGCATGGTCACCATGGGCCCGGGCGTTGTGGGCACCGAGGTCGCCAAGAAGATCGCCCGCGAGTTCCTGCGCGCCCAGTACGCCGGCGGCCGTCACCAGATCCGTGTCGACATGCTCAACAAGATGGCCTAACGAGAGCCACCGAGAACTCGAACTTCTACCTCAACTTGTGAATTCAGACGAAAGGACGTTCTGATGAAGAAGACCATCGCAATCGGTTGCGACCATATCGTTACGGACGAGAAGATCTATCTGGCCGACCGCCTGGAGCAGGCTGGCTACAAGGTGCTCGACTGTGGCACCTACAGCCACACCCGTACGCACTATCCCATCTACGGTAAGGCCGTGGGCGAGGCTGTTGCCAGCGGTAAGGCCGACTTTGGCGTGGCCCTGTGCGGCACCGGCATCGGCATTACCAACGCCGTCAACAAGGTCCCCGGCGCTCGCTGTGCCCTGGTCCGCGACATGACCTCTGCCCTGTATGCCCGTCGCGAGCTCAACGCCAACATCGTGGGCTTTGGCGGCAAGATTACCGGCGAGTTCCTGATGGCCGACATCATGCTTGCCTTCCTGGAGGAGCCCTACGAGAAGACCCCCGAGCACGATGCCCTAATCGCCAAGATCGACGCTTGCAATAAGGCCGATGCCGAGGCTCAGGCTGACCCGCACTTCTTTGACGAGTTCCTCGAGAAGTGGGACCGCGGCGAATACCACGACTAGCGAGGTTACGCGGTTTTGCCAAACCGCGTAACGGGTCGACGCTGCGAAGC
>CABVCF010000138.1 GCA_902496775.1 uncultured Collinsella sp. | reverse complement strand
TTGATGTCGAGCGGCTCGAGCTCGCCCAGTCCCGCCGCGGCGGCCCCGGCATTGATGCGCGCCCGCAGCTCGTCGCTCGGCACGGTATCGCTCGCATCCCACAGCTCGGGATTGAGCGCGGGCGCATGCGGGTCCACAGCGCAATGCGAGCTCGTGCGTTCGTCACCGATGGGCATGTATTCGATAAAGCGCAGGTGAATGGGACGATCGAGCGTGAGCCGCGCGAGGGCCGCCACATCCTGGTTGAGCCGGCGCACAACAACGCAGTTGACCTTAACGGGCTCAAAGCCCCAAGCCAGCGCCGCGTCGATGCCAGACATGGTCTGCTCGAGTCGACCCAAGCGCGTGATCTTTCCAAAGAGCGTAGGGTCAAGCGTATCGAGCGAGATGTTGACGCGGTTAAGTCCGGCATCTTTGAGCTGCGGCGCCAACTTGGGAAGCAGGGCGCCGTTGGTGGTGAGCGAGATGTCCTCGATCTGCGGAATCGCGCGAATGTCGCGGATGAGCGGAATAATACGGCGGCTGACCAGCGGCTCGCCACCCGTCAGGCGCACGCGGCGAATGCCCTCTCCCGCCACCAGGCGCACAAAGCGGGCGATCTCCTCGGCGCTGAGCAGCTCGTCGTGCGCGCGGGGTGCCACGCCATCGGCCGGCATGCAGTAAATGCAGCGGAAATTGCACTTGTCGGTAACGGCAATGCGCAGGTAGTTGATATCGCGGCCAAAGCCGTCATGTTGCACGTACCCGTCCACGCAGCCCTCCCCTCACGCGGCGTTTTATTCTTCGGAAAACATAATACCCCACGAGAGAATCATGCCGACACCCGTACGACAGGACAGGTCACTTCGAGCAAGACCGGCTTCCCAAGCCCATCCTCAACACAGATCATCACAACATTCGATGCTTTTCCCGTTTTTGGCAAAAAACGTCGAATGTTGTGATGGTTTACCTGCCCACAGCACCCCGTAGAAGGGCCAAAGCGCCCCTAAAGGCTGCCGTCCCAGTGCCGGATCACGAACTCTCGCAGGTCGTTCTGACGTTTCTGGAACGCTTCGCTTCGGTCGCACTTGAGACCCATAGCGAGCGCGATGGCGTTCATCGCCCGGTGCAATTGCAGCTGGTGGGCAAACTGAGTCCCGGTGAGGACGATCATCCTAAAGCCCAGCGCGCTCAGCACGGTCATGCGCTCCGCATCCGACGCGCTGCGCTGTTTATCAAGATGGTCCGAACCGTTGTACTCAATCCCCGTACCGCTCGCAGGCGCATATACGTCGATCTCGAAATACCCGGCCTTTGCGAGATATTTGAACTCGCTGGAAACATCGACCCGATGGTTGAGCTCGACCTTGGCGTATCCAAGCCCTCCTTGAGAACGTTTTGCTACGACCATGATTGCGGTGGCCGTCTCCATGGGCGACCGCGCGCCATCGTGCACGCGTTTGAGCACGGCGGCCGCGCGTATAGCCCCCTGGCGAGATCGGTTCTCATTGCAATAAGCAATCAAGTCGGCAACGGTATACCTCTGCCCCATCTCGATATAATCGACTGTCGACAGATGATTCAAATGGTATCGGGCGCAGATTTCGTAGCCATATTCCAGCTGCTCGGGCTCGCTCATCCACGAGCCCGCTTGGACAAAGCACATGGCCTCATCAACCACTAGAAGGCCCTCTGCCACCTCGATAAGATGGCCTGGAGGTAACGGCGCTCCAAACACGTGGCACCTAAATCCAGCCGGCGTCGAGCGCTCAAAATCAAAGTTGACGAGCGTGTCGATATGATCGAGCTCTTCTCGTGGAATACCAAGCGAAACCAGATAGTCAGTAACAATCCCGACAGCCATTGAAGCCCTCAGCCCCTTGGCGTCGAGTCCCAATTTGGGCAGGCTCGCGGTCGGATCCGCCTCGTTAGCAAGCGAGTCCTCATCGTATAGACTGCTTGCTCGCGAGAGCGGCTCGGACGGGCGCGCCACGTTGTGGTACAGCCAGGCAGTCTTATGGGACAGGACGATCGGCAGGTCCATGAGCCCTCCAATGGAGTCGGATAACCAACCTTATTCCCCTGCTCACGGGTCCGCACACCTTCGTGCACAAGAAAGCGATTCCACCCGGTCGAGTGGCAGAAAAACCATCACAACATTCGATGCTTTTCCCGATTTTGGCAAAAAACGTCGAATGTTGTGAT
This sequence comes from uncultured Collinsella sp., assembly GCA_902496775.1. GTDB lineage: Bacteria > Actinomycetota > Coriobacteriia > Coriobacteriales > Coriobacteriaceae > Collinsella. Next base: position 314 of record CABVCF010000138.1, on the reverse strand, counting down.
GGTTTGAGGCGAGGTGAGGGGCGCAGAGGGCCAAAGTATCGTGCTCGAACGGGTTAATCCAACTCTTTTAAGCCATGCGCCAGCTGCCAGTACTCGCCGTGCTGGGCGAGCAGTTCTTCGTGCGTGCCGCGCTCGATGATGCGGCCGTGTTCGAGGACCATGATGGCGTCGGCGTCGCGGACGGTGGACAGGCGGTGCGCGATCATAAAGGTGGTGCGTCCGCGCATGATGCGGTCCATACCGCGTTCGATGAGCTTTTCGGTACGCGTGTCAATGGAGCTCGTGGCCTCGTCCAGGATGAGCACCGGCGGGTC
>CABVCF010000137.1 GCA_902496775.1 uncultured Collinsella sp. | reverse complement strand
CCTTCAGGTGTGGCGCAACTTTTGCTACGCCGTTCCGGGTGCCTTTGCCTGCAAGAAGATCGAGACCGCTCTGGCAAATCGTGATCTTGCCAAGGCGAATCTGTTCCATCTGACCATCGTGCCGCTGTCGATTGGCATTCCGTCTGCACTGCTGGTGTTTTGCTCGCTGTTCTTTGGTGCCGACCTCATCAACAATGCGCTTAACGCTATTCCGCAGTTTGTGATGGACGGCCTCAACGTTGCGTCCGGCGTCATGGTCTGCATCGGCTTCGCTCTTCTTATTAGGACCATGGGCGACAACAAGCTTCTTCCCTGGCTGTTCCTGGGATTCATTATGGTCATCTACCTCAAGATGGACGTTATCGGTGTTGCCGCTGCCGCTATCTGCGTCGCGCTGCTCCTGGCCTTCCGCGAGGGCTCGGCCGGTCCGCAGGCGGTTGCCGAGGATGAAGAGGAGGACTTCTAATGGCTACCCAGAACACCGATCTCAAAGAGGCCAAGAAGGACGCGATTATGACTCCCGATATGTATCGGAGCATGTTCCTTCGCCAGTTTACGAGCCAGTGCTCGCAGTCGTACGACAAGATGATGGCAATGGGCTTCATGTACACCATTCAGAAGCCCCTGCGAAAGATCTATCCCAACGACGACGATTACTATGCGGCGCTCGATCGCCATACCGAGTTCTTTAACATCACGCCTCATGTGCTTCCGTTTGTAGCCGGCCTTACGGTTTCGATGGAAGAGCAGGCGGCTGCCGATAAGAACTTCGACACGTCCTCGATTAACGCCATGAAGGTCGGCCTCATGGGACCGCTTTCCGGCATCGGCGATTCGTTCTACTGGGGTACGTTCCGCGTGGTCGCCGCCGGCATTGGTATTGGCATCGCGTCGACGGGCAACCCGCTCGGCCCCATCGTGTACGCGCTCATCTACTCCGTGATTAACTTTGCAACGCGTATCGTCGCCGCCCATCTGGGATACGACCTGGGAACCAAGTTCCTGCAGCAGTCCGAAGAGAACAACCTTATGTCTCGCATGACGCATGCTGCCGGTGTCCTCGGAATGACCGTCATTGGCGCGATGATTGCGGCACAGGTCTCGCTGTCCACGGCTTTGACCTTTGATGTGGGCGGTTCGGAGATTGTCCTGCAGGATCTGTTCGATTCGATCTTCCCCGGTCTGCTGCCTTTGCTGGCAACGTTCGCTTGCGTTGCCCTGTACAAAAAGGGTGTCAAGACCATTTGGATTATTATTGGCATCTTCGCGATCTGCATCATCGGAACGGGCTTGGGAGTGTTCGCGGCGGCGTAATGTTGACTGCTATGCTCGCGCGTTGGATAACTAACTGTCCGTTTGAAAACGGGGTTCGGCGTAAGGCCGGCCCCGTTTTTTTTGTTTGAGGGATTTTCCGACCGTCCAAAAATCCACGTTCGTCCATCACTCACGTATCACTCAGCTCTCATTCGTCACTAATACGAGAGATAACTGAAAGACGGGAGATAAATACGAGAGATAACTGAGCAGCAAAGAGACAGGCAATCATGGTATTGTCTCAATACTGATTGTTTTACCAGCAAAAACACGTTTAAATGAAACAGATGGCAGACATCTTTTCTTTCATCTCTCACTTATCTCTAATATGAGAGATAGCAGTAAGATTAGAGATAATTACGAGAGATAACTGAGCGACGAGGGAAATCCGTCTGCGGCATTCTCCGCAGGACCGAGCGAAGGGACGTGCAGATGAACGAAAACGAGCTGACCGGTCTGCTCGAGTCTTTAAAGCGCATGGGCTCGGACGATCTTAACGTCGAGGTCAAGGAGAGCGCCACGACGCTTTCCCGCGACGTATGGGAAACGGTTAGCGCATTCGCGAATACCGCTGGCGGAATTATCGTGCTCGGCGTGAGCGAGCGCGCGGGCTTTGTCCCGGTTGAGAACTTTGAGACCGAGAAGGTGCTCAACCAATTCGTAGCGGGCATGGGTGATGCCGGCGGTCGCGGAAAACTGGCCAATCCGCCCAAATACACCATTGAACGCGTGGAGCTCCAGGGCACCGTGGTTCTGGTCATCACGATTGAGGAGCTCGACCCGTCGAGCAAGCCTTGTTATGTCATAGAGCGGGGCGCTCAAGGCGGCAGCTACAAACGCATCGATGACAAAGATGTTCCGCTCTCGTCGACCGAGGTCCTGTCCTTGTCATCGTATGAACGGACGAGCCCCAGTGATCGCGATGCAGTACCCGGCGCGGTCGCAGGCGATCTTGACGAGGCCCTGGTCGACCGCACGATAGAGCGTGCTTTCTCACTGACACCTCGTGCGATGCGCGGCGCGCCGGACAAGAAAACGAAGCTGGAGCGCCTGAATTTCCTCGACTCCCAGGGCAACGTGACTAAGGCCGGGCTCCTGGCCGCGGGTGCCTATCCTCAGCAGTTCTATCCCAAGCTCTTTATCGATGTGGCGGTCTATGCCGGAACGCAGAAGGGCGCGGCGGGGTCGTTGAGGTTCATGGACCGTACGATCTGCGAGGGGACGTTGGGTGAA
>CABVCF010000136.1 GCA_902496775.1 uncultured Collinsella sp. | reverse complement strand
CGCACGAAACATTCAACCTATTTGCCCAGAGCGCATGTTGGTTTGGTGAGCGGCTTTAGTAGTCGGTGAAAGTGAGGGGGTTATTGAACTGCGACGAACTTCTTTGGCCTGCCGGCGTGGCGTTTTTGGGCGGCGTAGCGCTCGATGCTGTCTATCGTTATCATCCGACGGCCGTCGACGAGTTCAACATCGAGCTTTCCGGCTTTGACCAGAGCGGTAATCCGCGGAGCGGAGACTTTGAGGTCCAGCGCTGCGTCTTTAAATGTTCGGCACGCCGCTTCCCGAGCGTCCTCGTGGTCGATTTCGACTGAAAGGGCCACGACCTCGGCCGAGTGTTCGTACCCTGCCGGAGTCAAACCGTTGTTGAGGTCGTCGGCCAAAAACGCCATCAGCGCCTCGGTGGCATGGGCAATCGCTTCTTCGCGTGTATCGCCATCGGCAAAGGCGCCGGGAATCTGCGGGAAGCTGGCGCAGTAACCGTCGTCTTCTTTTATGAGAACGCAGTCATAGGTAAATCGCTGCCTCATTTTGCCTCCAACTACCATCCAGCTTGGCGACGAATACTTGCCCACGTGCCCTTCTTTGGTCGATCACCACCAGAGCCGTTCACGGTGACAACACGGTCACCAGAAACATACTTAGCATGACTACCGACTTGCGCGACCTTCACGAATCCATCGTGCTTGAGTAGGGCAATGATTTCCCGAAAGGTAGGAGGTTGCATGGGCCGACCTCTTTCAGCCGTCCTAATTATAAACTACTTTATAATTTTTGCTAACCAGTTAATGAATATTACTGGCGCTGTTTGGGCTCGGTGACGATGGCTCGGACGATGCGGGGGCGATCGGTGAGGTCGCGGACGATGCGCACGTCCGAGAGACCCGCCTGGCGGCAGAGCTCGGCCGCGGCATCGAGGGCACCCTCGTAGAGCTCGCAGGCAAACAGGCCGCCGGCGCGCAGCATGTAAGGCGCCGCATTGAGCAGGCGGCGGAAGATATCGAGGCCGTCGACGCCGCCCTCAAGCGCCAGGTCGGGCTCGAAGTCCTTGACCTCGTGCGGCAGTGAGCGCATGACGTCGGTCGGAATGTAGGGCGGATTGGAGACAAGCACATCAAAGGTGCCCCACTCTTCGCGGGGAATGGAACTCACCAGGTTGGTGAGGCTAAAGGCGACCTCATCGGATGTGAGACCGAGCGCGTCGCGGTTTTTGGTGGCCAGATCGATAGCGCGCGGCTCGATATCGGTGGCGGTGCAGGTAACGTGGCCGCGGCGCTCCCAGGCAAGGGAGAGCGAGATGCAGCCCGTGCCGCAGCCGACCTCGAGAACGCGGGCGATGCGGGGCTCGGCTGGGGCAGGCGAAGCGGCATCCTGAGCTAAAGCCGTCTCCTGGCCGGCACCCTCGATGGCGATGCCGTATTCGTCGAGCTCGGACTCGGCGGCTTCGGCTTCTGCTGCCTGCGCGGCGGCTTCCTCGGCCTCGCGATCGGCCAGTTCCTCGGCATAGGCACGGCTGCCCAGTACGTCGCCGCCTAGCGCCGCCTCATCGGCAGCCGTCAGGTTAGCGGCACGGCGCTCGGCGGTCGCCCGTTCGTCTGCCAGCGCGGCCTCGGCCTTGCGTGCCTCCTCGACCTCATCGTTCCAAGGCAGCTCAACACGCTGACGGGCAGCGGCCTCGGGGCTCAGCACCTCGGCATCCAGATAATTGAGGACTTCCTCGACGAGCATCTCGGTTTCGGGGCGCGGAATGAGCACACCGGGAGCGCACGCGACGTCAATCATGCGAAACTGCGTGCTGCCGGTGATGTACTGTAGCGGCTCGCCTTTGGCGCGACGAACGACGGCCGCATGCATGGTCTCGAGCTGGGCCGCGTTAAGCGTCTCGTCCATGCGCATATATAGGTCAATGCGCGCCAGGCCCGTGGCGGCGCACAGCAGCCACTCGGCAGAAAGACGGGGGTGCTCCTCGCCGCGCTCGGCCAGGTACTCCTTGGTCCACTCGAGACAACGCTTGATGGTCCAGATCTCGTTTGCCATGGGGCCCTCCCCTCTTAAGCGCCGGACGGCGCGCGAATGTCGGAGCAGATTGTACGCGAGGCCAGCGCATGGCAAGGGGCGATTGAAGGCGATTATCGAGAATCAGCCCAGAATTTTGCTTGGAACCTGCCTGAAATGTTCATTCGTCGACGTCTAAATCTGCATTCGTCAAGCTTTTGACAAGGTTGCCCAAAACTGACCAATATCTATCCAAGAACTTGCCACATCGCTTGACGCACGACCCATCAAAAATCGCCCCGCGACTTCTCTGACGCTTTTTCGAGCAATATTTTTAAAAATGATAAGTAACTTTAAGCAGGTAAACAACTTAATTGTTATTAAAGAAGATTGAATAAACTCACAAAGCAATGTGCCCAACCTAGTCATTGGGGACGTTCTTATTTGACTAGTCGTTTAAGAACGTCCCCAATGACTACTAAGCCAGGAGTGTCCCAAACTGCCGACAGAAAAGGAACGTCCCTAAGTGCCAACTAACCAATTGCCGTCTTCGGCAGCGATGGCAACGCCGTAGATAGAGGCCGGACAGCGAGCGACGTCCAGAGCGAACAAGTTGGCATGAAAAAGGCAAGGCATAGACCTTCTGGTCATGCCTTGCC
>CABVCF010000135.1 GCA_902496775.1 uncultured Collinsella sp. | reverse complement strand
AAAAGCCGCTGGTTGAGCGGCTTTTTTTGTTGCACAAAAAGGTACAGGTTTTTATAGAGGGGTATGGAGATGCGCCTACTGGCAGTACATTTTGCGTAATCTGGGTAAACGCTGATTAATTGCTCGTATAATGTCGTCTGTCGAAAGATGCAAAAACCTGTACTTTTGCGACTGCGCCTAGCTGTGAGCGAGAAGCCTGTTCTAAACGCCCCTGCATTTGCGTGCATCGCAAAGCCAAAAGAGGGGGCGAGAACATGGAACAGACGGCACGGCGCCAAGAGCAGCTGCCGGGCGCATTTAACGGCGCTACAACCAACAGCCAGCGCGGTCGCGTCCGCTGGTATCTTGTCCACACCCCCAATGGAAAAGAGCGCGAGACCTGCGAAAAGGTCCGCCGTATTATCCCGCACGACCTGATGCAGGACGCTTTTGTGATGCAAAAGGAGTTCTGGTTTAAGCGGGACGGCGCCTGGTCGCTCCAAACCAAACCCATGTACAAGGAATATTTCTTCGTCGCCACGCACGATGCCGCCGCGCTCGATAGGGCTTTGGCCCAGTTGAGCTTTGGCTGTCGCATCGCCGGCAGTAGGGAGCGGGCGTACATGCCCATGCCGGACGATGCACAGGACTGGTACCGCAGCGTGCTAGATGGCGACGGCGTGGTGCGCAACAGCGTAGCGCGCATAGAAGACGGCGTGCTGCACATAGAACAGGGCCCCTTGGTGGGGCAAGAGGCCCGCGTTAAAAAGATCGACCGTCATAAACGCTGGTGCCTGGTAGACGTGGGCGATGGCGATTCTGCTTTTAGGGAGCTGCTACCGCTCGACGTTCCCAGCAAAACGTAAGGGAGACGTTGTTCCGGCTGTTCGTTCGCATTTTTGAATTTATCGATTGTGGGATCCTTGGGGAACGGGGACGTAAGTTTGACTGTGGCTGCTAAAGAAGTAACAGAGAGCAATGCGCCCGTGGGGGCGGTTTTGATTGCACAGGCGATGGACCGGCGTGAGGGCGCCGGCCGCTACAAGGCCATGCAATCCATCATGGACTGGGACCGCTCACGCCTGGCCTACCGCACTGTCAAGCGCGTCTTTGACATCCTGTTCAGCGGCTGCGCGCTGGCAGTCATCGCCATTCCGAGCCTGATTCTCGCCGCCGCCATCCGCCTGGAGAGCGAAGGCAACCCCTTCTACAGCCAGATCCGCGTGGGCCAGACTCACCGCGACGGCAGCCTGTCCACCTTCCGCATGTGGAAGTTCCGCTCCATGTACAGGGATGCCGACGAGCGCCTCGCCGAGCTCAAGGAGCAAAACGAGATCGCCGGTGCCATGTTCAAGATGAAAAACGATCCGCGTATCACCAGGATCGGCAAGTTCATCCGCAAGCACTCCATCGACGAGTTCCCGCAGTTCCTGAACGTGTTCCTGGGGCAGATGTCCGTCGTGGGGCCTCGCCCGCCGCTGCCGAATGAGGTGGCGCAGTATACCGAGTACGACCTGCAGAGGCTAGCGGTGAAGCCAGGTATTACGGGGCTCTGGCAGGTGACGGAGCGAAACTCCACCGGGTTCGAGGGCATGGTCCGCCGGGACCTCGAGTACATAGCCAAACGCGGAATCGTCATGGACCTCAAGATCGTCCTCCTCACGGTTCTGGAGGTCTTCAACGGAAGCGATGCGTACTAATGCCTAACTTTAATACCCGATTCGAATCGGAGAAGAAAATGAAGATTGCCGTCGCCGGTACCGGTTACGTCGGCCTGTCCCTCGCCGTCCTGCTCTCGCAGCACAACGAGGTGCACGCCCTGGACATCGTGCCCGAGAAAGTCGAGAAGATCAACAGCTACGTATCGCCCATCCAGGACGACGAGATTGAGCGTTTCCTGGCGGAGGCCAAGGCGGGGGAGCGGCAGCTCGACCTGCACGCCACCGTCGAAGTGGAAGAGGCCTATGCGGGCGCCGACTACGCCGTCATCGCCACGCCGACCAACTACGATTCGGACAGGAACTTCTTTGACACTTCCTCCGTCGAGGCCGCCATCGCCGCCGTGCGCTCGGTGAACCCGGACGCCTGGATCGTCATCAAGTCCACGATCCCCGTCGGCTACACCGCGGGCCTGCGCGAGAGGCTGGGCGACAGCAAAATCTTCTTCAGCCCGGAGTTCCTACGTGAGAGCAAGGCGCTCTACGACAACCTGCACCCCAGCCGCATCGTGGTGGGCGCGCCCAAGGAGGACGCCGAGGCCGTCGCGGCGGCCGAGCGCTTCGCCGGCCTGCTCGCTCAGGGCGCCGATCCAGTCGAGCTCGAGCGCGTCAACGCGGACGGCTCAAAGGGCATCCCCGAGCTCGTGCTTGGCACCACCGAGGCCGAGGCCGTGAAGCTCTTCGCCAACACGTACCTGGCGCTGCGCGTGGCCTACTTCAACGAGCTCGACACCTACTGCGAGGTCCGCGGCCTCAACACCCGCGACGTAATCGACGGCGTGTGCCTGGAGCCGCGCATCGGCGGCCACTACAACAACCCCAGCTTCGGCTACGGCGGATACTGCCTGCCCAAGGACACAAAGCAGCTGCTGGCCAACTACAGGGACGTGCCGCAGAACCTGATCGAGGCCATCGTGGATGCCAATCGCACCCGCAAGGACTTCGTCGCCGACGAGGTGCTGCAGATGGTG
>CABVCF010000134.1 GCA_902496775.1 uncultured Collinsella sp. | reverse complement strand
CGGCCGCCGAGTTGTCATAGCTCACCACCGAGATATCGCCCGGGATGCTCTTCCCCATCTCGTGCAGGCGCTTGAGCAAACCAAGGGCAATGTTATCCGAGCTTGCGAACACGGCGGTGGCATCGGTTGCAAGCACAGCCTCCGAGGCCTCGTAGGCACTCGGAATGTAGTACTCGCTCTCGAACTCCAAACGTGCGTCGATAGGCAGGCCAACCTCGCGCAGCGCGCGCTCATAGCCGGCAAGTCGCTTACGCCCCGTATTGGAACGGCGCGCGTTAACCAAGCAGGCAATGCGACGGTGGCCCTGCTCGATCAGATAGCGGGTGGCCATGTAGCCACCCATCTCGTGGTCGAACATCACCTTGTCGCACTCGAGCCCCTCAATGGCACGGTCGACCATCACGGCAGGGATAGGCAGATGGCTGACTTCTTCGCGCAGGGCGCGGTCGTCAGAGAACTCGTCGCCTACCACCAAAAAGACGCCATCGACGCCGCGCGTCACCAGCTGGCGCAGGAGCTCCAGATCGTCCTCGGCACTTCCACCCGAGCTGGTAATAAAGAGCGCATATCCGTCCTCGCGGCAGCGCTTTTCCAAGCTGCCGGCGAGCGAAGCAAAAAAGCGGCTCTCGATGTTAGGGACGATAAGGCCCAGTGTGCGCGACTCGCGCATGACCAGGCTACGCGCGATCTGGTTAGGAACATAATGGTTGCGCGCCGCGACCTCTTTGATGAGCTTGCGGTTTTCTTCCGAGATTCGACAGGGCCGGTTGTTAAGGACAAGCGAGACCGACGAGGGGGAAAGCCCCACCTCCTGGGCAATCTGCTTGAGAGTAACTTTGTTGCCCATCTCGCTCCTTCCGAGTATTCGCGCAATCTCTTGAAAGTATAGCGACCGTCCCTCTACCTTGATGATAAACACTTTACCAATCCGGTAGACGGCTGTTTTATCGCCGCGATTGGCGCAAAGCAACCTAACCCCTTTGCGCCATGTGATGCATTGGGGTCAGGTTACTTTGCACCAAATCCATCCGGGTGGGGTATATTGCATTCGATTAATGAAAACGACCACCATAAGGCGGATATTCGTATGCACGAAAATGACTTTTTTAACGAGGACCTGCTCTGCGCGCTCGCCGGTGTTGCCGGCGAGGACAACGTGCTCATGAGCGAGCCCATGCGCGAGCACACCACGTTTAAGATCGGCGGCCCGGCCGACGTCTTTGTCACGCCCGATACCGAGCAGGGACTCGTCGCCACGCTTGACACCTGCTACCGCTGCGATCTGCCGCTCACCATTGTGGGCAACGGTTCCGACCTGCTCGTCGGTGACAAGGGTATCCGCGGTGTCGTCGTGGCACTGGGCGAAGGCCTCTCTAACATCACCGTCGACGGCACGCATGTTACGGCAGCAGCCGGCGCCTTGCTTTCCGATGTCGCCGCGGCTGCCGCCGAAGCCTGCCTCACCGGCATGGAGCCCCTCTCGGGCATCCCCGGCTCGGTCGGCGGCGCCTGCTATATGAACGCCGGTGCCTACGGCGCCTGCATGGCCGATGTTTTGGAGTCCGTGCGCGTCTATAAGCCCGCCCGCGCGCTCGACGACGGCACCCGCGGCAGCGGCAATATCATTGAGTTCGATGTCGACGAGCTTAACCTGGGCTATCGCAAGAGCCGCATCGCCGACGACGGCTTTATCGTGCTCTCTGCCACCTTTCACCTCGCCCCGGGCAACGCCGCGATGATCAAGGCCGACATGGACGACTACCGCCAGCGCCGCGAGGACAAGCAGCCGCTCGACATGCCGAGCGCCGGCTCCACTTTCAAACGCCCCGAGGGCTACTTTGCCGGCAAGCTCATCATGGATGCCGGTCTGCGCGGCCATGCTGTCGGCGGCGCGCAGGTGAGCGAAAAACACTGCGGCTTCATCGTCAACGCCAACCACGCCACCGCCGCCGACGTCGACGAACTCATCCGCGACATCCAAGCCAAAGTCAAAGAGCAGTTCGGCGTAGACCTACAACCCGAAGTCCACCGAGTAGGCGAATTCCTCTAAAAAGAAGGCCCCGAAAGGGGCCTTCACTTTCTTTAATTCAGACAACCAGTCCGGTGTGCAGCGCCCCGAACCCGAGAGGGCCGCGTGCCCGCCCGCAATATATTTGATTGATCGCGAGTTCCGCACGCAAAGAAGGCCACTTAATGTGGCCTTCGTCTTGCGCAGGACTGCCCGAGCAGGCAATCAAATATATTGCGGGCGGGCACGCGGCCCAGTCGGCTTTACGACAGCGCAATACCGCCAAGCCAGCCCCAGCGCACGCCAGAGCCAGTGCCGTAGAACCCAATGAACGAGTCAAGCGACCTCGACGTGATGGCGCCCTCGTTGCTCATAACGATGCCGCCGCCAACGTAGATGCCCACGTGGCCATAGATCAGGCCCGGCGTACCGGTGCCGCTGTGCGACGAGTCGGCCACGATCATGCCCACCTGCAGCGCCGAACGATTGGAGCTGTAGCACCAGGCGTTAAACATGTCGCACGCATTGCCACCAAAGTAGCCCACGCCGGCGTTACGGAACACGTTGGTAACCCACGCCGCGCACCAATTCTGACCCGGCGAAGGCGTGGAGTAGCACGCGTTGACGACGGCCTGTTGCTTGCCCGAGCCGGCATTCTGCTGCGGAGTTCCGGGCGCATACGATCCGCCACCCGAGCTTGAACCCCCCG
>CABVCF010000133.1 GCA_902496775.1 uncultured Collinsella sp. | reverse complement strand
CTCAACGCCAAGGTCGGCCTGCTCTCGGGCGGCCAGCGCCAGGCACTCACCCTGCTGATGGCCACGCTCACCAAGCCGCGCCTGCTGCTGCTCGACGAGCACACGGCGGCCCTCGACCCCAAGACGGCATCAAAGGTGCTCAACCTGACCGAGGAGATCGTCGACGAGAACCACCTGACCACGCTCATGGTCACGCACAACATGAACGACGCCATCCGTCTGGGCAACCGTCTGATCATGATGCACGAAGGCCACGTGATCTACGACGTGGCGGGCGATGAGAAGAAGTCACTCACCGTAGCCGACCTGCTGCAGAAATTCGAGGAGGTCTCGGGCGGCGAGCTCGCCAACGACCGCATGCTGCTAAGCTAAACCTACCAAAAAGGGACAGGTTTATTTTGGCAGGTTTTATCTGCGCAAACGTCAAAACCGCCGCTAAGGGACAGGCGCCCTTGCGGCGGTTTTCGCATATTATGTCGATAATCCGATATTCAACCAGACATTCTGGCTAAGGACTAAGGAAACTGCCATGAAAAGACTCCCCCGCCTTGCGTTAGCCACCGCGTTGTTTGCCGGCGCGCTCGCAGGCATCCCAAGCCTCGCTTTCGCGGGGAACCTGCCCGCCGCTATTGACGGCTCCGTGGCCGTCATGCACACCAACGACATCCACGGCAGCTACAAGTACAGCTACAACGCAAGCAAGGGCACCGGCACTGTGGGCTTTGATGGGCTGGCGGTTCTCTATAGCGCCCAAAACAGCGCCCCCGATCTTTTGCTCGATGCGGGCGACACCTTCCACGGGCAGTCCTTCGCCACCATGAGCGAGGGCAAGAGCATCGCCGAGCTCATGGACACCTTCTATGTAGACGGCTACGACGCGACCACGCCGGGCAACCACGACTGGAGCTACGGCGCGGACAAGCTCCGCACCATGGCCGGCTACAGCACCACCGGCACGCCCTTCGCCATGCTCTGCGCGAACGCGAAGTCTACGAGCGGCGTATGGAGCTCGAGCATCACGAAGACGCTCGATCGCACCTGGGAGAATAGCGAGGATCACTCCACATTCGACTACAAAATCAAGGTCGGCGTCGTGGGTGCCATGGATGAGTCGCTGGGATCCTCGCTGCGCGCGGACCTGGTCGCGGGCACGTCGTTCTCGAGTGCCACGAACGCCATCAATACCGAGGCAGAGCAGCTGCGCAAGGAGGGCTGCAACGTTGTCGTCTGTATCGCGCATACGCTCAACGCCAAGACCTTTGCCACACGGCTCCGTGGCATCGATGCCCTTATCGCAGGCCACGAGCACATCAACCTTAACGAGAAGGTGACGGGAGCCGACGGCAAGACGATCCACGTTGTCGAGGCAGGCAGCGCCTTTGCCGAGGTGGGGCTGCTTTCCATTCCGTACAAGTACGACACCAATGGCACCGAGACGACCGACGATGACACGGTCACGGTCCCTGCAGACGGCAGCGACGAGAAGCTCTACACCGCCAAGAACGTCAACGACCTTTTGGCAGACCCCGACAAGGGCTCCGACTACCAAAGCTGCCTTGAAGCCGTCCGCAACAAGATCAAGCCGCTCGACGAGGCCTTTGAAAACGAATCGAACAAGGTGCTCGGCACATCCACCACCAACTATTTCTACGGCGAGGACGCCGCAGGCACGCATGGTTGGGAAATGGTGCGCACCACCGATTTCCGCCCCAGCAACCCGGGCGACACCACCAAGGCCCAAACCATCGGACACGTGATTTGCGGCTCCTATCTTTTCTTGACGGGTGCAGACCTCGCTATCGAAAACGCTGGCGGCATCCGCGGCGGCATCGCGGCGGGCAACGTGACCGCCGGCAACGTCATCGCCATCTCGCCCTACGGCAACACCGTGGAGACCTGGACCGTGACCGGCGCGGACTTCCTCGCAGCGCTCGAACACTCGCTACAAATCAGCGACGATTGCAACGACAGCTACGAGCTTCAGCAGGCTTATGTGGCGGCCGGTCACACCGAGCAGGAGGCGCAAGACAAGTACAAGTGGCGCGATGACTCTGGCAGCGTTCTCTCTTTTGGCGGCATCAACGTGACGATTGATTGGACGCAGCCCGAAGGCAAGCGCATTGTGAGTGCCACACTCACCAAAGACGGCAGCACGCTCGACCCCGCCAAGACCTATACCGTCGCCACCAACAACTACATCATTACCAACACGACCGACTTTCCCACCTTTGCACACGCCACCAAGTGCACCGAGTGGGGCACGTGCGAGGCGGCGCTGAGGGCGCTGATTGAGCAGAACGGCTGGGAGAGCAAGATAGCCGGGCTCGCCGGCACCATCAGCTTCGGCTCCGCAGCCGCGGACCCCACGCCCACACCGGCCCCGACGCCTAAGCCCTCGCCTAAGACGGACACGACGACCACGAAGGTCACCACCAAGAAGACGACCGGTAAGCTCGCCGCAACGGGAGACCGCACGCTGGCAGTAGTTGGCGCGTGCCTTATCGGCGGCATCATCGTCATCATCCTCGGCATTATCTGGAAGCGTCGACGCTAAGCTACACCGCCGGGCCTTGCAGCCCCACCGCGTAAACTTTATATCGAGCACAGAAGCCCGTCCGAATTTGAACTGCGCCCCAAATCTTGGACGCCCTAAATAGCGACTAGGCCGCAAGGGCCTGATTCCGGTGCTCCTCCGGGGTCAGGCCCTTCAATCTCACCTGCCTCCGGCTCGTGTTCCAGTGGACTATGTATTCCTCCAGGTCGCGTTTGA
>CABVCF010000132.1 GCA_902496775.1 uncultured Collinsella sp. | reverse complement strand
GTCCGGTCGCCAGTCCATGGTCATGGAGGTCTCGAGCCAGGCGCTCAAGTACCAGCGCGTCGAGAACCTGCCGTTCGACGTGGCGTGCTTCCTCAACATCGGCCGCGACCACATCTCGCCGATTGAACACCCCACGTTTGAGGATTATTTTGAGAGCAAACTCAGGATCTTTGACCAGGCAAAGACCGCCGTGGTGAATCTGGGCACCGAAGAGGTCGACCGTGTGCTGGAGGCAGCGTCGACGGCCGAGCGCTTGGTGACCGTTGGCGTCGAGCATCCCGAGGCAAGCCTGTGGGCGAGCGATGTACGCATGGTCGGCTTTAGCATCGAGTTCAACTTGCATGGTCTGTGTGCCGACGAGTCCGAGGCGGGGGAGAAGATCCTGCTGGGCATCGCGGGAGACTTTAACGTGGAGAACGCGCTGGTCGCTATCGCCGCCGCGCGCGAGATCGGCATCGGTATCGAGGCCATCAAGAAGGGCCTCTCCAAACTGCGTGTGCCGGGCCGTATGGAGGTCGTGGAGTCGAAGGACGGCCGCGTGATTTGTGTCGTCGACTACGCGCACAACCAGCTTTCGTTCCGCTCGCTTTTCTCGTCGGTTAAGCGCGCGTTTCCCGCTAGCCCCGTCATTGCGCTGTTTGGCGCTGCCGGCGGCAAGGCGCAGGAGCGCCGCGAGCAGCTTCCGCGCGAAGCCGCACCATATTCCGACCTGATGATCTTTGCCAACGAGGACCCGGCTCACGAGGACCCGATGAAGGTCTGTCGCGAGCTTGCCGAACATGTTCCCGACGATACGCCGAACAAGATCATCCTTGATCGCGAAGTCGCTGTGCATGCGGCGTTCAAGGCGGCGCGCGAGGAGTACGTCAACCCCGATGCTCCCACCATTGTCTTGCTGCTGGCAAAGGGTGACGAGGAACTCATGCACGTGGGCGACGAGTTCGTGCCCATCGAGAGCGACCTTTCGCTGGCCAATCGCCTGATCGATGTTACCCAGTTTGACTAATGAACCATGATGGCGGTGGCGCTCTGAGTGCGCTGTCGCCATAAGCGTGTTCCCTCAATCAAAGCATGCCGTCCAAGTCCAAACCCTTCTACGTAAACGGAGTAACCATGTCCCACAACACCCTGCCGACTGTTGCCGAGCTTTCGGGCGAGATGCGCGAGCGCTTGGCCAAGGTCAAGTACGTCTTTACCGACCTGGACGCCACGATGCTCGCACCCGGCTCGTGCGTGCTGCGCGACAACGACGGCAACCCCTCGACCAAGCTCGTCGAGGCTGTCGTGGCACTTGCCCGCGCCGGCATACAGGTGGTTCCCACCTCGGGCCGCAACCGCACCATGATCCACGAGGATGCGCGCGTGCTCGGCCTCAACTCCTACATCGGCGAGATGGGTGGTCTGGTCATGTACGACCTCAAGGCCAACGATTGGGAGTATCTGACCGGCGATATGCCCTACGACCCCGCCTGCGGCCTCACGCCGCATCAGGTGATCGAGCAGACCGGCGTGTGCGAGAAGATCCTCGCCCGCTGGCCGCATAAGATCGAGTACCACAACGACATGTCGACTGGCTACAAGTACCGCGAGGTCACCGTCGGCATGCGCGGCGATGTGCCCGACGACGAGGTTCAGGCCATTCTTGACGAGGCCGGCTGCGGCCTGGTCTGGGCCTGCAACGGCCACCTGACGCATCTGTCCAAGCCGACGACGCTCGAGCTCGAACGCGTCGAGGATGGCCGCGCGTTTAACATCAATCCCGCCGGCCTCAACAAGGGCCTTGCCATCGCACGTTTCTGTGAGCACCTGGGTATCGAGCGCGAGGAGACGCTGGCGCTCGGCGATTCCGAGTCCGACTTCTACATGGCTGACCACGTGGGCACGTTCTGCCTGGTCGAGAACGGTTTGACCAGCGCCGGCGCGCCCGAGTTCCTGGATGCTTGCGATAACGCCTACGTCACGCGCGGCAAGATTGTCGATGGCTGGGCGGCAACGGCAGAGCTGCTCGTCGCGGCCCGTTCGTAGTGCGGTCCTATCGCGCTGAGCCATATCTTTTCGAGAGAGAATCTGGTGAGGTAATGTCCGATATCGAGAATCTGGCTGGCGACACACGTCCCATTGGCGTATTCGACTCGGGTCTGGGCGGTCTGACGGTTGCGCGCGCGATTGCGACGGCGTTGCCGCACGAGTCCGTCTACTACTTTGGCGACACCAAGCGCTGCCCCTACGGCACCCGCGCCGAGGACGAGGTGCGCTCGTTTGCACTGCAGGCGGGCCGTTGGCTGTCGAAGCACGACGTCAAGATCATGGTCATCGCCTGCAACACGGCGACTGCAGCGGCTTTACGTCTGGCTCAGCAGGTGCTCGACGTTCCCGTCATCGGTGTGATCGCACCGGGCGCACGCGCGGCAATCAACAGCACCCGCACGCGCCGGGTGGGCGTGCTCGCCACCAACCTCACCATTCGCTCAGGCGCTTACACGCGTGCCATCCAGGACCTGGATGCCGGCGTCGACGTATACGGCTGCCCTGCCTCGAGCTTTGTCGAGGTCGTTGAGCACGAGCTCGCCTCGGGCGCGCATCTGCAAGAGCAGTGGCTCGAGAACGAGGACATCTTTGATACGCCTGCCGTACGCGCGCTGGTCGGTGCCACGGTTGAACCGCTGCGCGACCACGGCATCGATACCGTGGTGCTCGGCTGCACGCATTTTCCGCTGCTCGTGGGGCCTATTCGCCATGCGCTGGGTCCCGGAGTGCGCGTGGTGAGCTCCGCCGAGGAGACCACGCGTGAGTTGACCGATATTCTCACGCGCCGCGAGCAGCTGGCGGG
>CABVCF010000131.1 GCA_902496775.1 uncultured Collinsella sp. | reverse complement strand
CGCACCTGCGCTTTGGTGATTCCCCGATTCGCTCGCCGTACTACGTGACCAAGGCCGACTTTGTCGCCTGCCATAACCCCAGCTACATCGTTAAGGGCTTCAAGATGGTCCGCGACGTCAAGCCGGGCGGCACCTTCCTGGTCAACTGCCAGTGGAGCGACGAGGAGTTCGCCGAGCACATGCCCGCCGTGGCCAAGCGCTACATCGCGAACAACAACGTCAACGTTTACCTGATTGACGCTATCGACCTGGCCGCCAAGGTCGGCATGGGCAAGCGCACCAACACGGTGCTCCAGTCCGCCTTCTTCGCGCTGGCCAAGGTCCTGCCCGCCGAGGACGCCCTGCAGTACATGAAGGACGCGGCCACCAAGTCCTACATGAAGAAGGGCCAGGCCATCGTCGACGCCAACCACAAGGCCATCGATGCCGGCGCTACCGCTTTCCGTAAGTTCGAGGTTCCGGCCGACTGGGCTACCGCCGAGGATGCCGCTCCCGTCGAGCTCTCCGAGGAGACCAAGTCCGCTATCGCCCAGCAGGTCAAGAACCTGCTCGAGCCCATCGATCGCATGGACGGTGACAGCCTGCCCGTTTCCGCCTTTGTCGATTGCGCCGACGGCCAGTTTGAGCTGGGCGCCTCCGCATACGAGAAGCGCGGCGTCGCCGTGGTCGTTCCCCACTGGGATGAGACCAAGTGCATCCAGTGCAACCAGTGCGCCTACGTGTGCCCGCATGCCACCATCCGTCCGTTCGCGATGACCGAGGACGAGGCTGCCGCCGCGCCCGAGGCTACCCGCACGCTCGACGCCATGGGCCCCAAGGCCAAGGGCATGAAGTTCACCATGGCTGTGTCCCCGCTCGACTGCATGGGCTGCACCAACTGCGTCAAGGTTTGCCCCAAGGGCGCCCTCGAGATGGTTCCCACCGAGCAGGAGATGGACCAGCAGCCCGTTTGGGACTACATGGTCGAGAACGTCTCCGAGAAGAAGGAGCTCATCGCGGCCAACGTCAAGGGTAGCCAGTTTAAGCAGCCCTACCTGGAGTTCTCGGGTTCCTGCGCCGGCTGCGCCGAGACCGCCTATGCACGTCTGGTGACCCAGGTCGCCGGCGACCGCATGTTCATTTCCAACGCCACCGGCTGCTCCTCCATTTGGGGTAACCCCGCTGCCACCGCTCCTTACTGCAAGGACAAGGACGGTCACGGCCCGGCGTGGAACAACTCCCTGTTCGAGGACAATGCCGAGCACGGTCTGGGCATGGCCGTTGGCTATGAGGCCGTTCAGCACAAGCTGATCGCCGCTACCCAGGACATCATCGCTGCCGATGGTCCGTCCGATGAGCTCAAGGCCGCCGGCCAGGCTTGGATCGACTCCGTCAACGACGCCGAGGCCTCCAAGACCGCTGCCGCTGCCTACGTTGCCGAGCTCGAGAAGTGCGGCTGCGATGCTTCCAAGGCGATCCTCGCCGACAAGGCTTACCTCACCAAGAAGTCCTTCTGGATCTTCGGCGGCGACGGTTGGGCCTACGACATCGGCTTCGGTGGCCTGGACCACGTCCTGGCTTCCGGCCACAACGTCAACGTCTTCGTCTTCGACACCGAGGTCTACTCCAACACTGGCGGTCAGGCCTCCAAGGCTTCGAACCTGGGCCAGGTCGCTCAGTTCGCCGCTGCCGGTAAGGTGACCAAGAAGAAGTCTCTGGCCGAGATTGCCATGAGCTACGGCTACGTTTACGTGGCGCAGGTCGCCATGGGCGCCAACCCGGCTCAGACCCTCAAGGCCATTCACGAGGCCGAGGCCTACGACGGCCCGTCCCTCATCATCGGCTACAGCCCCTGCGAGATGCACTCCATCAAGAAGGGTGGCATGCAGAACTGCCAGGCCGAGATGAAGAAGGCTGTCGAGTGCGGTTACTGGAACCTCTTCCGCTTCAACCCCGAGGCTGCTGCCGGCAAGAAGTTCTCGCTCGATTCCAAGGAGCCCGCGGGCGGTTATCAGGAGTTCCTGATGAACGAGGCCCGTTACGCTTCGCTGACGCGTTCCTTCCCCGAGCGCGCCGAGGAGCTCTTCAAGGAGAATGAGCAGGCCGCTATGGACCGCTATCAGCACCTGCTGAAGCTCAAGACGGTGTACAACGAGGCCTAGGTCTCCCACCGCAGGACCTGAGGGCTAACCTTCGCGGACGTCCTCGGACATGAAAGAACCCCTGCTGCGCACTACGTGCGGCGGGGGTTCTTTCGTCCTGCGGAGTGCCCGCGAAGGTTAGCCCTCAGGTCCTGCTACGACTACGTCCTCGGATTGTGTGGGCGGATGACGGATGTGGTTGGTCGGGTATTCCGTCCCCTTCGCTGTTTCGTGGCTTTGCCGCGAAACCTCGCGCCACTTTGGGGATGGATGGGGGACTTGGCTGTTGCCGCCTTTTCGGAGCGCTTCTTTATTCCTTTTGCTGGATGAAAAGCCCCTTGTTTTTGCAGGGGTGCATACTCGACTTATAAGTGCATAGAATCTCGTATAGCGCGAGTAAGATATTGCGCTGTCCGTTTTGTGTTTAGCAGAGATGTAGTTTGCATAATCCGACATAATCCTCGCTGCATTTAAATAAAGTTGCACGTAAATGGCGTAGATATGTCTGAGCTGGTGTTCTGTACGCTGAGCGGACAAAAACGACCGTTCACCGTTCCGCTATTTTCAAAATGAATAAAATGAGCGATAAAGAGAATAGAAACCTTAATAAACTCGCGCATCGCACGGACGCGGGTTATTAATGGGTTGTAGGCCTTTTACAGAAAGGATTCCAGCAATGTCTAAGCCTCTTGGCAAGCCCGATCGTATTGTCGTCGCCCTTGGCGGCAACGCCCTCGGCAACAACCCCG
>CABVCF010000130.1 GCA_902496775.1 uncultured Collinsella sp. | reverse complement strand
AAGTGATCATTTGGTTCCTAACATCGAGGTATTTCCGACAAACTGTAGCGCGAACAGGCGAGATTATCACTACACCCCACTAAAGCAGCGGGTATTATTCTCAAAAAAGTGATGATTGGAGCTGTGCGGGCGTTCATTTTTGACGCGAACGAGTCTGATACAATTTGTTCGTTACTGTTTGAATGATATGCGCGCAAAGAACGGCGAGGATTCATCGTGATTAAGGCAGAGCGACAGGATAAGGTTCGTCAGCTGCTCGAGGAGCAGGGCACGGTCTCGGTTAAAGAGATTTCGGATGCACTGGGCGTCTCGGATATGACGATCCGCCGCGATCTTGAGGAGCTTGCGAGCCTAGGCGAGATCGAGCGCGTGCACGGCGGAGCCCGTAGTGCGCAGGGCCGTCCCCACGCTATGCTGCGCCATGAGTACTCGCACAGCGAAAAGCGCACCAAGCATGCCGAGGAAAAGCTGCAGATAGCGCGCCGTGCTGTGGAACTCATCGAGGAAGGCTCGACCATCTTTTTGGGCACGGGCACTACGGTGGAGCAGATGGCCTCGATGCTGCCGGCGTTTCGCCTGCGCATCGTGACTAATTCGCTTTCGGTGTTTAACCTGCTCGAGGCGCGCGAAGACTGCGACCTGTGCCTCGTGGGCGGTATGTACCGTCGCCGCACCGCCGCTTTTGTGGGGCCAACGGCTGAGGATACCCTGCGTGCGCTGGGTATCGATGCGGCGTTTATCGGCGCCAACGGCATTCTGGATGGCGACGTGTCTACGTCTAATATGGATGAGGGTCGTATCCAGCAGCTCGCCTTTAGCAAGGCCGACTCGCGCTATCTGATCGCCGACTCCAGCAAGATCGGCAAGCGCGACTTCTACACCTTCTGCCGCCTGGACAGCCTGGATGCCGTGGTGTGCGAGCCGGGTATCGCCGCCGAGGATCGTGTCGCCATCGAGGAGCACACGCAGGTCATCTGCTAACTAACGCTGCAGGCGATACTTCTGCCCCCTGCTGGCGCGGGGGTACCGCTTTACAATGACGCGTAAAAATTTGCGCGCCATTTTACGTGTCAACGTGACGCGATTTGACGCGCAAATAGGAATTCATGGGCGCTCGGAAGATCGACGAAGTTCGTGAACCTGCAACTTGGTTGGGTAGCGTACGAAGTCCTCCAGCGGGACCGAATATGTTTTCGGTATCATATCGGTATCAAATGATACAGAAAGTATGTTCGTGATACCGAAAACTAGAAACCATGTTTCATAACTGCTTGGAAAGTTCGGATTTGACTATCTTATTGTCTTGATCTGTAACAGTTAGACGGTCAAAAGTGGTCTACATGTTACAGATTGAGATATTTCTGCTCGGGCGTTCTGTTTGTCTCGATTTGTAACGGTTAGGGCCGAAAATCCCTGCTAGATGTTACAGATTGAGACAAACGGCCTGCTCGGGCCGAGCCAAAACAAAAAGGCCGCATGCGAACCCGTGGAGGGATTCGTATGCGGCCGACAGGGGGTATGCGGCGGAAACTAGGCCATAAGCAGGCCGGTCTCCGCGACGTTCTTGTACCAGTACGCGCTCGCCTTGGGATAGCGCTTCTGGGTCTCAAAGTCGATGTAGAACAGGCCATAGCGCTTGTTATAGCCGTTGGTCCAGGAGAACTGGTCCTGCAGCGACCACACAAAGTAGCCGTCGACGTTCACGCCGCCGTCGATTGCCTTGAGGATCCATGCGAGATGCTGACGCATGTAGTCGATGCGAGGGGCGTCGTCGATAAAGCCGTCCTCAAAGTCGTCCTTATAGCCCATGCCGTTCTCGGTGATGTAGATCTTCTTGTAGTTGGGGTAATCGTTCTTAATGCGGAGCAGCAGGTCGTACAGGCCCTCGGGATAGATGATCCAGTCCCAATCGGTGGTGGGTACGCCTTCGCGCACGCACGACTCGCCCACGCCCTTGAGGAACCAGCGCGAGGAGCCCTTGTCGCCGGTGCCATTGTGGTTGATGTCGTTTTCGCCCTCGGCGGCACGCAGGAACTGGCACTTGTAGGTGTTGACGCCCAGGCAATCGTTGTAGGGGAGCGCGGCGGTCAGCGCGGCGATGTCCTCGTCGCGGACGTCGAGCTCGCCGCCGGCGATATGGGCCAGCTTGGTTGCGGCTTCCATGGTGTCGGCTGCATAGTGGCCGCGGAAGGTGGCGTCGAGCACCCAGCGGTTGTTGATGACGTCGGCCATGCGGGCGGCCTCGCAGTCGGCAGCGCTGTTGGGATCGAGGGGATACTTGGGCTCCAGGTTCTGGACAATGCCGATCTCGCCCTCAAAGCCGCCCTCATGGAAGGCGACGACAGCCTTGGCGTGGGCCACCATCATGTTGTGCATAAGCTGGAAGGCCTTGTCCAGGCGATACTTCTCGCCGTGCGGCCAGTTGCCGACGATAAAGCTGCCCTCGGCGGTCGCGGGAATCTCGTTAAAGGTAAACCAGTGCTTGACCTCGGTGAACTCGGCAAAGCAGAACTTGGCGTACTCGACAAAGGCGTCGATCGTCGTGCGCGTCAGGAAGCCCTCGCCGCCGTTCTGGTAAAAGGCCTCGGGCGTATCGAAGTGATCGAGCGTGACATAGGGGATAACGCCAGCTTTGTTGCAGGTGGCGAAAAGCTCGTGATAGAAAGCGACACCCTCGGGGTTAATCTCGCCGGTGCCACTGGGGAAGATGCGGCTCCAAGCGATGGAGACGCGAATGCCGTTAATGCCAAAGCGCTGGCACAAATCGATATCGACCGGATATTTGTTGTAGAAGTCGCTTGCAGGATCGGGGGAGAAGCGACCCTGGGCTGCCAGGAAATCGTCCCAGGGCACTTTGCCCTTGCCGTGCGTACGGGTCTCGCCCTCAACCTGGTAAGCAGCGGTGGCGCCGCCAAAGACAAAGCCGT
>CABVCF010000129.1 GCA_902496775.1 uncultured Collinsella sp. | reverse complement strand
GAGCGGTCGCGTGTATGGCAACCTGGTGCAGCTGCTCGTGACCATGAAGGGCTTGCCGCTCGCCTATAACAAGGACTTGCAGGAGGACAAGGAGGGCGCGCTCGATACCGCCCATACGCTCATGCAGTGCCTGTCCGTTATGGCCGGAATGATTTCGACTTGGACCGTCAACGAGGATGCCATGGCGCGCGAGTATGGCGTGGGACACCTTGCCGCCACCGATGTTGCCGATTACCTGGCTAAGCGTGGCCTGCCGTTCCGCGAGGCACATGCCGTGGTGGGCCATCTGGTCCTGATGTGCGAGAAGCGCGGCTGTAATCTTGAGGACCTGCCGTTTGAGGTGTTCCAGGAGGCAAGCCCGCTCTTTGAGCGCGACATTACTGAGGCGCTCGACATCCCGTCGATTGTCGCCGCGCGCACGACCGAGGGCGGCACCGCTCCTGCCGCCGTTGCCGCGCAGCTGCAGCGTGCCGAGTCACAGCTCGTGGCCGACGAGGGCGTGTTTGGATCGCTGACCAAGGTAGTCGAGATGGGTCACGGGGCAAAGTAGAGGTTTGGCTGAAGTCGTTTTGGCCATTTATCGGTAAATCGTTTTGGCTTTACGGGCGTTTGCTGTTGCGGGCGCCCGTATTTTGTTGCTATGGGGGAGGGGCTTGTCGAGAACTTCTGTAGGACCTTTGGGCAGGTTGTGAAGGGGGCACGTTCGCGGGTGGCAACCGACCGTCCGCTCGGTTCGATGCGGTTGATGCGCGGTCGGATGGTACTCTAATCGGGCTTCGAAACAGAAGTGACACATATGGAGCGCTTTAATAAATTGCAGCGTTTCAATAAACAGCTTTTTGTTTAACTGCAGCTAAAACTCTGTTACGATGCAGTCCAGGCGGGTGCCGGAATGGGACTTGGGCACGCGCGAACCTACTTGAAAGGCTACCTTATGGCTATCGAGAAGACCTTCATCATGATTAAGCCCGACGCCGTGCGCGACCGCAAGATCGGCGAGATTGTTGCTCGCATTGAGCGCAGCGGCCTTGTCATCGAGCGCATGGAGATGACCACGCTCGAGCGCGCTACCGTCGAGGAGCACTACGCTCATCTGGCCGACAAGCCCTTCTTTGGCGGTCTCTGCGACTTTATGACGAGCGGTCCGGTCGTCAAGATGGTCGTTTCCGGTCTCTCCGCTGTCTCCAAGATGCGCACCCTTATGGGCGCTACCAACCCGCTTGATGCTGCCCCCGGCACCATTCGCGGCGACTTTGCTGTCGATGTCAACGCCAACGTGATCCACGGCTCCGACTGCCTGGAGAACGCCGAGATCGAGATCAAGCGCTTTTTTGGCTAAACCAGCTTTGACTCCTTAAAGCTGTTAGCGTGTGGCTTGGGCGCTGCGGAATTCCATCCGCGGCGCCCTTTTTATTCCAAAATCTATGAAGGGGCCCGCTCGGACATGAGTTCCGAGCGGGCCCCTGCTGTTAGCTTGTGGCACTGAGTAGTTTAGGCCTCGTCGACGACCTTGAGGCCGCGCGTGTGGTCGATCTCGTTGAGGAGGTTAACGCGACGCTCGTGACGACCGCCCTCAAACTCGGCGTCGAGCCACTCGTCGACAATCATCTTGGCGAGCTCGGAGCCCACGACGCGGGCGCCAAAGGCGAGCACGTTGGTGTTGTTGTGCATGCGGGAGAGCTTGGCGCTGAAGGGCTCGGAGCATACGACGGCGCGAACACCTTCGACCTTGTTGGCGGCCAGGCTGATGCCGACGCCGGTACCGCAGATCAGGATACCCAGGTCGACGTCACCGTTGGCCACGGCCTTACCCACCTTGTAGCCGGCGATGGGGTAATCGAAGCTCTCGGAGGTGTCGGTGCCAAAGTTCACGACCTCGCAGCCGCGCTCCTTCAGGTGCTCGGAGATGATGTTCTTGAGCTCGACGGCGGCGTGGTCGTTACCGATACCAATCTTCATGAGTGGTTCCTCTCTGGTCCGTGCGGCGGAATTGCTAAAGGTTTTACCGCGTTTGACTGCATGATAGCGCGACTTTTGTGTAAACGCTCGGGCGTTTTTTGGTCAAACGCTTTAGCATGCAACAAGACCGGCTTTTCATGAATTAATGCCGTCAGATTGCGCTTAAGCGCCGTCCGTCGGAACCATGGTTGCGGTTTCTGATGCATTGTTATCAAATAAAAGAGTTAACTATTATCGAGAGCCAGTCCGTTATGTAAGCAGGAGATACCTATGCCTACCGATTCCATCCGTGATGCCGCTTTTTGCGATGTCTTGAACCGCGAGCTTGTCTGCGCGCTCGGCTGCACCGAGCCCATTGCCGTTGCCTATGCAGCGGCGCTGGCGAGCCAGACACTCGGTTGCGAACCCGATCATATGGACGTTGCCTGCTCGGGCAACATCATCAAGAACGTCAAGAGCGTGACCGTGCCCAACTCGGGCGGTATGCACGGTATTGAAGCCGCGGCCGTGCTGGGTGCCGTGGGCGGCGACGCCAAGAGCGCGCTCGAGGTGCTTGAGAGCGTTAACGATGAAGACCGTGCACGTGTGGCCGAGCTCCTCGCCGACGCCGACTACTGCGATGTATCGCTTGTCGAGGGTGTGCCCAACCTCTACATCAAGGTGACTGCGACGGCCGGGGGCCATACCGCGGTCGTCGAGATTACCGACCACCACACCAACGTCACGTGCCATACGCTCGACGGTATTCCGGTATGCGGCAAGTCGGCGGGGGAGTGTGCCGCCTGCGCCGAGCGTGTGGTGGCCGAGCGAGCGGCGGATAAGGCCGACACGCCCATGTCGATTGAGTCCATCATTGACTTTATCGAGGACGGCGACATTGAGGACGCCCGCGCTGCCGTTGAGCGTCAGATTGAGCTGAATGGCGCGATCAGTGCCGAGGGCCTTGCGCACGCTTGGGGCGCCGAGGTGGGTCGTACG
>CABVCF010000128.1 GCA_902496775.1 uncultured Collinsella sp. | reverse complement strand
CACCGATAACTTATATATCAACGCAATAAACCCGAGCGCGAGGGTGTTTGGGTTTATTATTGAAGCGTATGTAACCTGGCGGCGCCACACCGCCTGTTAGTAGGGAGACACATGAACGTTCTGGTCGTCAACGCAGGATCTTCGACCCTTAAGTATCAGGTCATCGATACCAAGTCCCACAAGGTGTCCGCAAAGGGCTCCTGCGAGCGCGTCTGCTTTACCGGCGGTACCTTCACCCACGCTGCCAACGGTTCCAAGAAGGTGACCGAGAACATCGAGTTCCCCGACCACAAGGTCGCCATCGAGGTCGTTCTGAAGGACCTCGAGGCCAACGGCGTCAAGATCGAGGGCATTGGTCACCGTATCGTTCAGGGCGGCTGGTACTTTGGCGACTCCTCCCTCGTCGACGAGGACGTTCTCGCCAAGATCCGCGAGGTCGCCCCGCTGGCGCCGCTGCACAACAACCCCGAGGCCAACGTTATCGAGTACTGCCTGGAGCAGTATCCCGACCTGCCCAACGTCACGGTCTACGACACCGCTTTCCACTTCAATATGCCTGAGGTCGCCAAGACCTACGCCCTTCCCAAGGATGTTTGCGACAAGCTGCACATCCGTAAGTACGGCGCTCACGGCACCAGCTACCGTTACATCTCCAAGAAGGTCGCCGAGATGACCAACGGCGAGGCCCGCAAGGTCGTCGTGTGCCATATCGGCTCCGGCGCTTCCCTGTGCGCCATCGAGGATGGCAAGTGCATGGACACCACCATGGGTCTCACCCCGCTCGACGGCGTCATGATGGGCACCCGCTGTGGCTCCATCGACCCGGCTACCGTGTGCTACCTGCAGCGTGAGGGTGGCTACACCTTCGACGAGGTCGATGAGATGATGAACAAGAAGTCCGGCCTTTTGGCTGTGACCGGCGGCAAGACCAACGACTGCCGCAACGTCGAGGAGCTCGCCGCCGCTGGTGACCCCGATGCTCAGCTCGCCTTCGACATGTTTGTCTACAAGATTGCCGCCAAGGCTGCCGAGATGGCTACTTCTATGTGCGGTATTGACACGCTGGTCTTCACCGCTGGCATCGGCGAGCACGCTCCGGCGGTCCGCGCCGGCGTTGCCGACCGCCTGGCCTTTATGGGCGTCAAGATGGATCATGCTCGCAACGCCCTGCGTGGTGACGGCGCTTGGTGCCTGTCTGCCAAGGATTCCAAGGTCAAGATTTTCGTCATCCCCACGGACGAGGAGTTCATGATCGCTTCCGACGTCGAGCGCATCGTCAACGGCAAGTAATTGCAAGAGGGGAGGGGCTGGACGACCGAGCGCCGTTCGGCCCCTCTTTTGCGCTCGTTGGGCGATATGACTGATAGCTATTTATCAAGTTGTGATAACTTCTTATTAAAATGCGGCCGCCTTAAGGGGTCTGCGTCGACCGTATTGCACTGCAAAGGAGTCTCATGAACGTACTTGTTGTCAACGCCGGCAGCTCAAGCCTTAAATATCAGCTTTTGGATACCGATACCCGGGAGGTTTTCGCCAAGGGCAACTGCGAACGTATCGGTTCGGACATGGGCATCTTTGGCCACTCCGAGAACGGTGGCGCCAAGCAGACCGAGGAGGTCCCTTTCCCCGATCATCGCTCTGCTATCGCTCGCGTGCTCGAGGAGCTTGAGAAGACCGACTTTACGATTGATGGCATTGGTCATCGTATCGTTCAGGGCGGCTGGCACTTCGATGATTCCGCGGTCGTCGACGATGAGGTCATGGCTAAGATCCTTGAGGTGGCCCCGCTCGCTCCGCTGCACAATTACGGCGAGGCCGCGGCAATCGAATATTGCCGCGAGAAGTATCCGGAGCTGCCCAACGTGGCCGTCTTTGACACCTCGTTCCACATGACCATGCCCGAGGTCGCCTACACCTACGCGCTGCCCAAGGACGTGTGCGACAAGTACCACGTGCGCAAGTACGGCGCCCACGGTACGAGCCACCGCTACGAGTGGATGATGGCCAAGGAGATCCTGGGCTCGCGCTGCCACCGCCTGCTTTCGTGCCATCTGGGCAACGGTGCTTCGCTTGCTGCCATTGAGGACGGCGTGTGCCGCGACACCACGATGGGCCTCACGCCGCTCGATGGCCTGATGATGGGCACCCGCTGTGGTTCCATTGACCCGGCCACCGTGTGCTACCTCCAGCGCGAGGGCGGCTACAGCTACCAGGAAGTCGACGACATGATGAACAAGCAGTCTGGTCTGCTTGCCATTTCGGGCATCTCCAACGACGCCCGCGACATCCGCACACGCGCCTCCGAGGGCGACGAGCGCTGCCTGCTCGCCTTCGATATGTTCGCCTATAAGGCCATGCAGCAGGCCGGGTCCATGATCGCTTCCATGGCGGGCGTGGACACCATTACCTTTACCGCCGGTATCGGCGAGAACGACTGGTCGATCCGCAAGGCCTTCTGCGATTGCTTTGAGTGGCTGGGCGTACGCATCGACAATAACAAGAACCGCGAGGCTGTGGGCAACGGCCCGCAGGTCATCAGTGCCGCCGGCTCTTCCGTCACGGTCATGGTCATCCCCACCGATGAGGAATACATGATCGCCCACGACGTCGAGCGCCTGACCAAGAACAACTAACGCATTCGTCTGCAATTGACAAAAAAGGCCTCCAGAGCAACAGCTCCGGAGGCCTTTCTGCTAGCAGGCGGAAATTCCAGTCCCAAAGTGATCGCTACCAGCAACGCCTGCGCTCCCAACAACGGCATCCAATCATTCAGATTTTCAGCTCCAGCTCGTAGCCAAGCCGCCGTCTACCCCCAGATACCCTGAATGCTATGTGGCAGTAGAAGGCCGTACGGGCTAACCCCTGAAAACACTCCGCAGACCAGAAGCGCCCCCGTTCGTAGCTCCGAAGGAGCAGAACGGGGGCGCTTCATTGGTCGAGGACGTTTTCAGGGGTTAGCCCGTACGGCCTTCGGGCGAGTGCGTACGCTACTCAGCCATCTGAGCCTGGACGGCGGTGA
>CABVCF010000127.1 GCA_902496775.1 uncultured Collinsella sp. | reverse complement strand
CGCTCGACCCGCCGTGCGCGTACGTACCGGCTGGGGCTCGACCCGCATCCTCGACATGCTCGTAGGAGAGCAGCTGCCGAGAATTTGCTAACGACAAAGGCTCAGGGCTATTAAAGATATTCAGATTCCAAACATGCCCGGCACGCATGCCCAGTATCATGGGGTGCGTTTTACAACTCAAGCGGCAGGAGCACCCATGGCAGCAGCTTTTTCCCATGTGATCTTTGACCTGGACGGCACCATTCTCAACACGCTCGAGGACCTGGCGGCCGCCGGCAACCATACCTGCGAGGCGCACGGCTGGCCCACGTTTGCCGTTGACGAGTACCGCTACAAGGTGGGAAACGGCATGCTCAAGCTGGTTGAGCGCTTTATGCCCGCCGAGTACGCAGGCGACGGCCGCATGTTTGAGCAGACACTTGCCGAGTTTAGGGCTTACTACGGCGAGCACAAGGAAGACCACACCGCTCCCTATGCCGGCACGATCGAGATGCTCGACCGCTTGCGCGCCGCGGGCGTTCAGCTTGCCGTGCTCACTAACAAGGACCACGTCTCGGCGGCTCCGCTTATCGAAAAGTATTTTGGTTCCGAGCGCTTTGCGCTGGTGCAGGGCCGTGTCGATGCGTTTCCGCCCAAGCCCGAAGCACCCGTCACGCTGCATGTGATGGAAGAGCTAGGCGCCGACCCGGCGACCACGCTCTACGTAGGCGATTCCAATGTCGATATCCTGACCGGCCACAACGCCGGCCTTAAGAGTGCGGGCGTCAGCTGGGGTTTCCGCGGCCGCGCAGAGCTGGAAGCCACCGGCGCCGACTACGTGGTGGACACCCAGGCAGAGCTCGCGGCGCTGGTGCTGGGCGAGTAACGAGCGACACTGCTTAACGCAGCTGCGGCAATTCTTCCGCGCGGAAAGCGCATCCCGTTTTGGAGCTCCGGAATGGGATGCGCTTTCCGTTTGAGGCGCATCAGGGAAACCGCATCCCGTTTCAGAGTAATATTCCGGGTCGCACTTTCCGTAACCCACCCCATCCGGAAAATGCGACCCACTATTCGGCCAAAAACCGGGTCACGGTTTCCCAAGCAATCGATGCAACGCTGGCACAAGGAGTGTCCCCAACTGCCGCCTGGTCATTTAAGAACGTCCCCAATGACTACAAGTGCCGCACCATGGCAACGACGCAGGTAGAGGATGGACAGCGAGCGACGTCCAGGACGAACAAGTTGGCATGAAAAAGGCGAGGCATAGACCTTCTGGTCATGCCTCGCCTTTTGAATGACAAATTGTCGTCCTGGGCGGCGCGCAGCGTCAACTGGTTACGCGGTTCGTAGAACCGCGTAACCCCCTAGTTCAGCATTGCATCCATCATCTCGGAGTTGACGGAGTCGTCGGCAGACCACTCGCCGTCGTCGTTGCAGGTGTACTTGAAGATAACCGTGGTCTTCCTGGGCTCGGTGGCCTTGGTCACATCGACCATAACCTGACCGGCCATCTTGTACAGCTCGTCATCGGAAGGAACCGTATCAAGCGCGGCAACCTTCTCCTGATACTGGGTGGAGAAGTCCTCGACGATCTTGTTCATGGACTTGCAGGTGATGGAGACCTCGGCGGTCGCGACGCCCTTGTCCTCGTCGACCGTCACGTCGCCGATCTTGTAGTCAAAGCCCTCGAGATAGGTCTTGGCATACTCCTTGGGATCGATACCCAGCTGCTCGAACTCATCGCCCGAAGCCTCCTCCAGACCAGAGAGGAAGTCGTCGCCACCGTTCTTGACCTCGTCAAACTGCGTCGTAAGATCCTCGGTGATGAGCTCCTCAACCGAAGGACCTCCACAGCCGGAAAGCACGACCACGCATGCAACCAAGACGGCCATGAGGGGCGCAAGCAGCAGCTTCTTTTTCATGTTGTTCCTCCCAATGAGCGGCACCGCGCTTCCCGGACGCGGCACACGTTGTAATAAGTAAGCCCATACTATCCACTTATGAACACCCTCGGCAACGCGAAGGCGCGGTCGGTTCGTTTTAGCGTCCGAACGGTTTGCAAGCCCGCCCAACGTGCAATAAAACGCTTCCCCGCGATGTAATAAAAAAGGTGGCCGGAAAACCCGA
Source organism: uncultured Collinsella sp. (assembly GCA_902496775.1). Taxonomy (GTDB): domain Bacteria; phylum Actinomycetota; class Coriobacteriia; order Coriobacteriales; family Coriobacteriaceae; genus Collinsella. The sequence goes on along the minus strand of CABVCF010000127.1, from coordinate 945 downwards.
CCACCCTTGCACATCCTTTGGATGCCACAGTTTACTTGCGGACGACCTTGACGATGGCGTCACCGGCGGCGACGGCGGAGTCGGCCTCGACGGCGAGTTCGACATCGGCAAACTCGGCGGTGTTGGACACGGCCACGACGACGCAGTCCTTGTAACCGGCAGCGGCGATCTTGGCGCGGTCGATCTTGAGTATGGGCTGGCCGGCCTTCACGACGTCGTCGGCCTTGACGAAGCCCTCGAAGCCGTCACCGTTCATGTTGACGGTATCGACGCCAACGTGCACCAGAACCTCGATGCCGCTATCGGACTGCAGACCCACGGCGTGACCCATGGTGACGGTCACCTTACCGTCGCAGGGAGCGTAGACCAGATCGTCCTCGGGCCACACGGCACAGCCCTTGCCCAGAACCTCGCCACCAAAGACGGGATCGGGCACGTCGGCCATCTTGATGACCTTGCCCTTGACGGGCGAGCACAGCACGTCGGCGCCAGCAGAAGCAGAGATGGAGGCCGGAGCAGCGGCAGCCGCGGGCTCAGCCTTCTTCTTGAACATATCAAACAGACCCATACGTTTTCTCCTCTTGATTAAGCGCAACGTTGTGCGCATGCCTATGGTAATTATAGTGCCAAATGGTTCAAATGCTAAGGTGGGGACTCGAATCGCGAGCCCTTCCCGGTAGCGCTCGTGGAATGGAGCGTCTCCTTTGCATCGCGGATCGATAAGCCGAGTATCGCCTGCGCACGGGACGGGCAGAAGCGGGCGCGCCAAACCCGGCACTTCTTTTCGCTCTCGAGTCCTGTCGCCGCCCCGTCCCTGACACTTCCTGATACCGACCGAAACGTGCCAAAATAAAACCGTCCCTTTTTGGTAGGTTTGGCGAGTGTGGATTTTCGGACGCTTAACTAACGAGCGTGGATAATCTCCCACTTTGACTTTGAGGCCGT
>CABVCF010000126.1 GCA_902496775.1 uncultured Collinsella sp. | reverse complement strand
CGCGCGACCCGTCGCCGAAAAGCGCGGGCGTGAAGCCCACATTAGCGTTATCCTGCACGCAGTTGAACACCTCGTCGCTGCCGATGACCAGGAGGTCGATGTCGGGGTCAAGGTTGGGCTCCTCGGTGACGCCTAGCATCGGGTAGAAGCGCCGGGCGTAGGTGCGTTTATAGCGGATGAAGGCGAGCTTGTCCCTGAGCGGGGCGTCGTAGCGGAATACCTCGAGGGCCTTCTCCGCCTTGCGGGCGACGCCCTTCTTCGATGACGGGGACGTGACCAGGCACTTGCCAGGCTTATAGTCAACGAACTGCACATCGCAGCCAAGGGACTCCAGGATGGACTTCAGGCCGAAAGCCTGCAGGAAGGACCCGTAGTTGTAGATCCTCTGCATGCTGAGTATGCCGGCGCGGGGTTTAGTCATGCGGTTAAATTCCTTCTATTAGTCTTTCGAGCTCTCGGCAGAACTCGGCGTTGTGGCTCTTAAAAGTGACGCCGCGCGAGAGCTCGCGGGCGCGATCGATGGCGGCGGAAAGGTCTGCGACGTCGTAGACGGGCACGATTCCGCCCTGGCGCTCCGCGACGATGCGCACGAAGTCGGCCTGATGGTTGTTCACGTGCTCGTCAAGGTCGCCCCTGCGGGGTACAACGACAGGCACCTTGCCTGCGGCCATGGCCTCGATGAAGCTTGAGGGGCCACCGTGCGTGATCACCACATCGGCACCCTCCATGAAGCTCTTCATCTGTCGGAACGGCACGAACTGCGAGTGGTCGCAGTGGACGGGCTCATACGTCGAGTAACCCGTCTGGATATAGACGGGCTCATCGAGCGTCCCGTCCGCCTTGAGGTCGTCGACCGCCTTGACCAGGCGGTCGAACTGCTGCTCGTGGGTACCCACGGTCACGAATACCATGCGCGTCCTTCCCTAGAAGATAGAGCCGAGGTCAACGGCGCTCATGTAGACATCGAGCTGTTCTGGCCACTGCACTACGAATAAGTCGGCCACGCCGTTGAGCATGCGACCGGTCATCGTGGGCTTGTCCACGCGGTCGAAGACCTCCACGTAGACGCATTTGGACCCGAGCATCTTTCCGATCAGGAAGAACGGCACCGCAACCGCGGCACCGGAGCTGATGATCAGGTCGGGACGCTCCTTGCGGAGCACCTTCCAGGCGAGAACCGTGTTCTTCAGCAGGTTCGGGATGTTGCGGTTCGTCGGGTAGTGGCAATGGTAGACACGCTCCCCTTCCAGAAGAGAGTTCGCGTCCTCCTTGTCGAAGGTCACCCAGAATCGATCAGCCGCACGTTCCCATACAGGTCTCAGGAGCCACATGTGCGTGAGGTGCCCGCCGCTCGAGCTGGGGATGCAAATCTTGGCCTTGGAAAGGTCCATGCTAAGCCGCTCTCCATTCAAATAAGTAATTAAACGCGTTTGTTCACATAGCCCTCGGTAGCGTTATCCCGAGGGATGATCCTGCAGGGATTCCCGATAACAATCGAGTGGCTCGGCACGTCGCAGTTCACATAGCTGTTGGGGGCAATCAGCACATCGTCCCCAATCGTTACAGCTCCGACAACGGTAGAGTTGACGCCGAGCCAAACACAGTCACCGAGCACCGGAGCTCCCTTGCGCTTGCCGCGGTTCTCCTGCCCAATCGTCACACCCTTGTGGATGTTGCAATTTCGACCGATAACCGCATCGGGGTTCACGGTGATACCGTAAGCATGACCGATGTAGAACCCCTCCCCGATAGTCGCTTGTCCCGGTATCTCAAGGCCGTAATGCGCCTGCATCTTCTTTCGCAGGAAGCGCCACATGGGGTTATGGGAGGATTGGCATTTGCGAAGTAGCCAGACGAAACGGAGGGAATGGCTACCAAGAATCGACCCTCCCCCAAAACGAATCTTGTCCTGCTCGAAGGCGTTTGAACAGTTCATCGATGATCCCCGATTCCGTAATACTCGCGATACCACTTGGCAAAGGCCCTCAGGCCGTCCTCGAGCGGCGTCGCGGGCTTGTAGCCCAGGTCGCGCTGGAGCGCCGTGGTATCGGCGTAGGTGACGGGCACGTCGCCGGGCTGCATGGGCACGAGCTGCTTGTGCGACTCAAAGTCGTAGTCGGCGGGGAGCACGCCCTCCTCAACCAGCACGCGCTGCAGCGTGTCGACAAAGTCGAGCAGGTTCTCGGGATGGGAGTTGCCGATGTTGTAGACGCGGTGGGCGGAGAGGGGCAGCCCGTCCTCGCCCATCTTCACCTCGGGGGCGGCGTCCATGACGCGCCTCACGCCCTCGACGATGTCGTCGACGTAGGTGAAGTCGCGGCGGCAGTCGCCCATGTTGAAGATCTTGATGGTCTCGCCGCGGCGCAGCTTCTCAGTGAAGCCGAAGTAGGCCATGTCGGGCCTGCCCATGGGGCCGTACACGGTGAAGAAGCGCAGGCCCGTGGCGGGGATGGAGTAGAGCTTGGAGTAGGCGGCGGCCATGAGCTCGTTGGACTTCTTGGTGGCGGCGTAGAGCGACACCGGAGAGTCGACGCGATCCTCCTCGGAGAACGGCACCTTCTTGTTGCCGCCGTAGACCGAGCTGGAGCTGGCGTAGACCAGGTGCTTCACCGGATGGTGGCGGCAGGCCTCGAGCACGTTGAAGAAGCCGACGAGGTTGCTCTCGAGGTAGGCGCGCGGGTTCTCGATGGAGTAGCGGACGCCCGCTTGGGCGGCGAGGTTCACCACGACGTCGAAGCCGCCCTCGGCGAACAGGCGCTCGATGAGGGCGGCGTCGCACAGGTCGCCGCGAACGAAAGCGAAGCGGCCGTCGGTGTCTACCTCGGCCAGCATGCGCAGGCGCGCGTCCTTGATGCCGGGGTCGTAGTAGCTGTTGAGGTTGTCGAGGCCGACGATCACGTCATCGGTCTCCTCGAGCAGCTTCTTGACGAGGAACGCGCCGATGAAGCCGGCGGCTCCGGTGACGAGGACTTTTCTATCTGCCATTCATACCACCTAGTCTCGTTTAAACAGGTCGCGTGTATAGACCTTGTCCGCCACGTCCGCGAGCTCGTCGCTCCAGCGGTTGGCGACGATCACGT
>CABVCF010000125.1 GCA_902496775.1 uncultured Collinsella sp. | reverse complement strand
CCCGCCGAGGGAGGCGGGGCCCTTTCGCTTCGGGAAGTGGAAGACGCGCTCTTACGGGAGTTCGCGCGCTAGGCGCTCGCCGCATCTGCGCGCCCTCCCGCTCGCGAAGAGGAGCGCCCCGAGCAAGCTCGACCCGTACAAGCCCGTCATCCGCCAATAGCTCGAGGACGACGCCCGGAACTGGCGCAAGCAGCCCTTCAACAAGTTGCGGTGAAATAGTATCTGTTTTTGCTGCTAGACAGCATATTCAGTCCCTAATTCACCGCAACTTGTTGGTGGTGGCTTACTGGTAGCGTAGGCACTCCACCGGGTCGAGCTTTGCCGCGCGTCGAGCGGGGTAGAAGCCAAAGATTACGCCGATGCCGACGGAGACGGCGAAGGCCAGCAGCACCGTGGCATTTGAAAAGCTTGGTATGATTTGCCCGCTGGCACCGAGCTCGCCGAGAACCCCGGATTCGGAGGCAAACATCGCGAGGCCCCAGGCCAGCAGATAGCCAATCAGGACACCCAGCAGACCGCCGGTGATGCACAGCGCCGAGGACTCGGCCAAAAACTGCGCGGTGATATCGCGACGACTGGCGCCCAGGGCGCGGCGGATGCCGATCTCGCGGATGCGCTCAGTCACGTTGGTGAGCATCATATTCATAATGCCGATACCGCCGACAAGCAGCGAGATGCTGGCGACAGCACCCATGATGAGCGAGAATGCGCCCATAAAGGAGTTGAGTGCATCGATAGCGCTTTTCATGGATGTCGCCGATACACTGTCGTACTCATCATCCTCCGCGATGCCCTTTATCGCGCGCACCTTGGACTCGATGGTTTTGCAGAGCTCATCCATGTCCGTGCCCTCGGCGGCAAGTGCCGTCACGCTGGGGAAGGATGGATTCTCGTCGCCAAACAGGCCTGAGATGGTTTCGCGTGGCATATACAGCGTGAGCGAGCCCATGGAGTCGCTGCCGCCATCAATCACGCCTACAATCTGCACTTCGCCGTTGGACACCTTAATAGTCTTGCCCACCGCGTCCTGTTCGTTGCCGTAAAGCTGATCGGCGCCGCCGCGGCTGATGAGCGCCACGCGCGAGCCTGATTGGGACTCGGCCTGGGAATAGGTGCGCCCCGCAACGAGCTTGCTGGCCCCCACGGCGTCGAGCATGTCGCTATCGACACCCTGTGCCATGACGGTATAACTTTTATCGCCGGTCTTGTACTCGGTATACGCGCTGTCGACAATGCCGATCTGCTCTATCTGCGGCACCAGTTTTTGAAGCTTCTCGATGTCCGACTCGGTGAGTTCTTGCGACGAATAGATTTGCACCATGCGTGCCGCATTGAGGCCCAGGCTGTTGACCAGGCTGTTTTGGATGCCGCCGATGAGCGAAGTCATGGCGATAACCGAGGCGATGCCGATGACAATGCCCAGGATGGTGAGCAGGCTGCGCCCCTTGTTGGCCTCGAGCGAGTGAAGGGCTTCCTGGATGAGATCGCGGGCGTTCATGCCACCACTCCTTTCGGCGGGTTGGCGGAGGCGGAAATCATGGGCAGGCTATCTACGGCGCTGCGCAGGGTCCGCGGTGCATGTGGAATATACGCGCCGTCGTGAATGCGACCGTCGCGGATGGTCACGGCACGGTCGGCCTCGGCGGCGATGCCGGGGTCGTGTGTGATAAGCACGATGGTTTTGCCGCGCTTCTGGAGCTTATGGAAGGTCTCCATCACAAGCGCTCCGGTAGCGGAGTCCAGGTTTCCCGTCGGCTCGTCGGCCAGAATGATGGGCGGGTCATTGACGAGGGCGCGTGCGATTGCGACGCGCTGCATCTGGCCGCCCGAGAGCTCGGATATGCGGTGGTCCCAGTGGTCGACGGGCAGCGTGACAGCCTGCAGCGCGTGCACGGCGCGCATTTCGCGCTGGCTACGGGGCACATTGGTGTAGGCCAGCGGCAGCATCACGTTTTCGATAACCGACAGGCGCGGTAGCAGGTTGAAGCTCTGAAAGACAAAGCCAATGCTCAGGGCGCGAACTTCGGTGAGCTCGTCATCGTCAAGCTCGGCCACGTTGAGCCCTTGCAGGTAGTAGTCGCCCGCCGTCGGCTTATCCAGGCAGCCTAGGATGTTCATGAGCGTTGATTTGCCCGAGCCCGAGGGGCCAGTGATAGCGACGAATTCGCCGGGATTTACCGCCAGGCTCACGTTGTGCAGGATGTGGGCGCACCCCGCCTCGCTCTCAAAGATGCGGTGCACCTTGCGGATGTCGATAACGGGACGCATTACATGCCCTCGTCGGCAGACATACTGCCCGAATCCGCGCCGTAGCCGCCGTCAGCCGTTGCGTCCGCTCCGGTGTCCATGACGAGGGTGTCGCCATCGCGCAGCTTGGTAACCGGCACGTTGGGGTTGATCTCGTTGCCCTGGTCGTCGCGCTTGACCTGTGTCTTACCGACTACGGCTTCGTTGTCGTTTTGCGTCACGACGGTCACCTTCACGCGACGGGTTTGCTTGCCCTCGTCATCAGTCGCCACGTTGACGTAATAGTGTTCGCCGTCTTCGGTCATGAGCGCCATCGTCGGCACCATCACCACGTCGTCGAGCTGCTCGGTCACCACCGATACCTCGGCCGTCATGCCCGGCTTCAGGCGCGCGTCGGGCGCCTCAATGAGAATGTCGACGTTAAAGGTTACGCTGCCGCCGCCACCGTTGACGGCGTCGGAGTTTGCCACCGACGCGATAGCCGTGACGGTGCCCTGGCTCACGATATCGGGAAACGCGGGATACGTGACGTTGGCGCTCTGCCCAACGGCGATCTTGGCGATGTCCTTTTCGCCCACCTGCACGGTCACCTTCATCTTGGACAGGTCGGCGATCTGCATGCACTGCTTGCCGCCGCTCGTATCGCTTTCGCCCATGATCATGCCGCCTGTTACCGTGGCGCCCACCTTGGCGTTGAGCTCCACGATGCTGCCCGAGCTCGGGGCCGTGACCGTGCGGCTGGCTGCCTTGGCGTTCGCCTGATCGAGGTTTGCCTGGGCCGATGCGAGGCTGCGCTGCGCGGCCGATACGGCGTTCGTGTCGCCGGACGCAGCGGGGG
>CABVCF010000124.1 GCA_902496775.1 uncultured Collinsella sp. | reverse complement strand
GAATCTACGGAAAACTCGCCCTGCCCCTCCCGGCCGGAGCTACGGTAACTTTACTGCGAATCCTCGTGTCCGTTGGCCGGCGCGCCCCACGCATAATCCTTATGTCGGTGGGCTGATGTGTTGCGTCCCGTTGGGCTATAAGGTTGAAATGAAGGTGGACAGGCGATTTAGGCCTTCGTCCAGATCTTGGTCGGAGACGCAGTAGCTTAGGCGGATGTGGCCTTCGGTGCCGAAACAGTCGCCCGGGACTAGGGCTACGTTTGCTTCTTTGATGGCTTTGATACAGAAGTCTTCGCTGGTTAGGCCGTACTGTTTGATGCTCGGGAAAGTGTAGAAGGCTCCTGCGGGCTCTACTACGTCGAGGCCCATGGCGTTTAAGGCTGCGAGCACGCGCTCGCGGCGGGCTCGGTAGACTTTGAGCATGGGGGTTGGGTCGACGGTGAGGGCTCGGGCTGCGGCGTCCATCTCGAAGGAAACGGCGCTCGATACTAGGTATTGGTGGGCCTTTGCGATCTCGGCGATAACGGGAGCTGCGGCTGCGAGCCAGCCCAGGCGCCAGCCGGTCATGGCCCAGGGTTTGGAGAAGCTCTCGATAACTACTGTCTGATCACGAAGCTCTGGGTGACGCTGGGCGAAGCGCTCGTAGCCATCCACATAGACCAGACGGTTGTATACGTCGTCGCAGACCACGTAGATGCCCGCCTGCTCTGCCACGCGCGCCACGGCGTCGAGCGACGCCGCGTTGAGGATGCAGCCCGTGGGGTTGTTGGGCGTGCAGATGACGATGGCTTTGGTCGCCGGCGTCACGCAAGCACGAAGCGCCTCCTCATCAATCTGGAATTGCGCAGGCTCCGTATCCAAAAAGACCGCTTTGGCGTGATTGGCCACGACAATGCTCTCGTACAGGCCAAAGGCCGGCGTGGGGATAATGACCTCGTCGCCGGGGTTGAGCATAGCCATCAATGTTGCCGACAGGGCCTCGGTCGCGCCGTCGGTCAGGATGACCTCGTCGGCCGAAAACGCAAGGCCCGCGTCGCCCATATATGCGGACAGCGCCTCGCGCAGGGCGGGGCGACCGTTGTTGGGCGGATAGTGCGTGTCACCGCGATTGAGCGAGGCAGTCACCTCGGCGCTGATCGCGTCGGGCGTGGGAAAATCGGGCTCGCCGAGCGCGAGCGCAATGCACCCTGGGTGCTGGGCGGCGAGCGCGTTAATCCGACGGATGCCGGAAGGCTTGAGCGTGGCAAGCGAGGTATTCATGGGCAGACGCATGGCGTTCCTTTCGTAAGGGTTGCACTAGGATAGCGCGGCGAGGCGCCGCCAGACGGTGTAACCTAAACGGAAAAGAGCTGGAAAGGAGGCAGCATGGAGCCGACCGCACGCGGCGATGTACCAAAAACGCTGCAAACCATTGCGTATATCAGCATTCCCAATAGCGCCGATCTTGAGTTTTTGCTTTGGGACCTGCAGGATGCCATCGCCGCCTATGCTCAACTTTCCGGCACCGCACTCCCCCGCCCGGTCGACTTGAAGACAAATGACGCCGGTGCAGTCGATGGCATTGCGCTCGCCGTTGATGATGCATTTGATGATGAAGCGATGACCGCTGTCGAGCAGATACTCGATCGCCTTAAGAATACAGACGCGCGCGTCTATGTCGTCGTTCAGGCCCTGGCCAAAAACACCAAGCAGGCGGACGAAGCCCTCGACCGCCTGTATCGGGCATGTCTTCTACGTGATCTGGCATGGTGCGACGGCGTTGTCGTCTGTGCCGGCAGCGGCATTGCGGCTCTTCGCCACTCACCGCGCATGGGACTCTTGCGTCGGCCATTTTCGGAAGCGATGGATAAACTTGTGGGCGCTGTGCGCATGGGCTGCTCCATTGAGCATGCGCAGCTGCTTGGCGGCGGCAATGCCGATAGCGTCGATGCCGACGGCATGGTGCGCGCCAAACCCGTCCTGCCCGCACCGATCTGGCATGCCATCATCAAACACCTCGGCAGCCGCGCCCAATCAAATATCTAGATTACAGAGCGCCCCAATCAACGGCCTCGCCCCAGCGCTCAACAAGCCGCTCCAGACGCCACGCTGCATTGGCAGGACTTGTCGAGGGTAGAACGATGGCGGGCAACCCGGCGCGTTCTTGTAGATAGCGCTTGTAGAGCCGACCAGCTGTACCACCGTTGCATATCACCTGCTCAATGGGAGCTGCGCCGGTAATGCGCTCAATATGTGCCGGCACAACGTTGCGAATGCTCGCGTCGCTCGAGCCCTTAATGTCGCAGCTCTCGATCACATCCCACAGGGCCACGCCGCCGTTCAGTAGCATGGATCGCTTGGCAGCAATCGAGGCGTCGAGCTTCGCGGGCTCGCCGTCCGCCAAGGAATCGCCCTCGTTGGGCGGCACAGGCACACCGAGGCACGCAGCCATCACGCGCCAAAAGCGGTTCTGCGGATTGCCATAGTAGAAGGCATTGGCACGCGAGAGCACCGAGGGAAACGACCCCAGCACCAAAACGCACGAGTGCTCGTCAAACACGGGCTCAAACCCATGCTCAATATGTTGATAGCCCTCGTCAGACGTTGCCATGGCCTAGGCCCTCAGCAGATAACGCACCTCGTAGGACGCAAGCTCAAGGGAGCCCGTCAGCTCGACCGTGGGCACGCCGTCGGCAAGCAGGTCGACGAAGGAGCCGTTGAGTTCGCCGGCGCCAAAGGTATAGGGCTCGTTCACGGCATTGACCGCCACGAGCACCGTCACGTCGTCGCAGGCGCGCTCGAACAGCAGCTGCTTGTTCTGGATCACCACGTTGCGATAGGCACCGTAGTTGAGAGCACGGGCCGCCGCGTCGTTTGCCGAGCGCAGGTGCGCAAGCTGCGCGATGAAGGCCGTCAGCTCGTTGGGCGCAGGCTCATCGAGCGCAGGGCGCAGCGCCCAGTCGCCATCGGGGCCGCCCTTTTCACCAGTAATTCCCCACTCGCTGCCATAGTAGACGCACGGGATGCCCGGCATGCCAAAGAGCATGCCATAGGCGGGGCGCAGGCAGGACTTGTCCGTCAGGATGCTCGCCAGGCGCGGCACATCGTGGTTGTCGACAAAAGACAGCAGGTGTTTGCCGCGGTAGATGCACCACGGGTCGCCGCCAAACTGACGGTGCAACGAGTGGGCGATCTCGAACATGTTGACCGAGTTAAAGCTGGAGTACAGGCCCTTGTAGCACTCGT
>CABVCF010000123.1 GCA_902496775.1 uncultured Collinsella sp. | reverse complement strand
AGCCGCTCACCAAACCAACATGCGCTCTGGGCAAATAGGTTGAATGTTTCGTGCGAGAATGCCCCTCAGTAAACAAACTTGCACCAGAGCGTAAGGGGCTGGCATACACATGCAGACGGTCTATCGGGTATACAAGGGAACGCGCGAGCCGCATCGGCTTGCCGTCGAGCGCGCGGCCGAGGTGCTCGGCCGCGGCGGCCTGGTCTTGATCCCGACCGAGACCGTCTACGGTGTCGCCGTGGCAGTCAACGCCTTCTCGGACGCCGTACCCCAAGATACAAGCGAATTCCCATCGTGGCCGCGCGATCCGCATGCCACCGTTAACGGCGCCGCGGTCCCTGCGCTTGGTACTGGCTACCGCCGCATCTTTACCCTCAAGCAGCGCAAGCTCACCCAAACGGTCGCCTGGCTGGTCGATGGCGTCGAGGCGCTCGACCGCTATGGCGTGGATATCCCGGAAGATGCCCGCGTACTTGCGCGACGATGCTGGCCGGGAGCCCTGACTATCGTGGTCAAGGCGGCTCCCTGCGTGCCGACCTTTATGCGTGCTGCCGACGACACCGTGGCCCTGCGCGCTTCGGCCTCTCCCGTGGTCCAAGCGCTCATCCGCGCCTGCGGCAGTCCCCTTGCCTGCACGAGCGCCAACACACACGGCGCGCCCTCGCCGGCAAGCTTTGCCGCCGTCGAAGGTCGCATCCTGGAGGGGGTCGATGTTGCCGTCGACGCCGGCGAGACCCCGTGTCGCGACGCCTCGACCATCGTGTCGTTCCAGCACGGCGGGCTCCAGATCCTGCGCCAAGGCGCACTTCCCGCATCAGAGATCGAACGGGTCCTGTCCGACCCGATGCAATAGAAAGGTGTAAGCGATGTCGTTGAATCTGGGCAGCCTGGGCATGGAAGATGCCTCGTTTAACTTTGGCGGTTCCTACATCATGGCGCTCGACTGCGGCACCACCTCGGTACTTGCGACGATCGTCGACGAGTACGGCTGCATCGTCGCGCAGGCACGTCGTAGCGTCAAAACCAGCTTCCCGCGTCCCGGTTGGATAGAGCAAGACCCCATGGAGGTGCTTGCCAGCCAGATCGGCGTGATGATGGAGGTCCAGTTTAAGAGCGGCATCCATTCTGACCGCATCGCCGCCATCGGTATCTCCAACCAGCGCGAGACCACGGTGGTGTGGGACCGCATAAGCGGCCAACCCATCTATAACGCCATCGTGTGGCAATGCCGTCGCACCGCACCTCTGATCGACGAGCTGGTCGAGCGGGGCGCAGAAGAGCTGGTGCGCTCCCGTACGGGACTCACGCTCGATCCGTATTTCTCGGCTTCCAAGGTGCAGTGGATCCTCGACAACGTCGACGGTGCGCGTGAGAGCGCGGCGGCGGGCGACCTCATGTTCGGCACCATCGATACCTGGCTCATCTACAACCTCACCGGCAGTCAGGTCTTTGCCACCGACTACACCAATGCCAGCCGCACGGCGCTCTTTAATATCCATACGCTCGATTGGGACGACGACCTGCTGGCGCTCTTTGACGTTCCACGTTCCATGATGCCCGAGGTTCGTTGGAGCTCGGGCGACTACGGCCGCGTCGCGAGCGACATCATGACCAACATGCCGCCCATCATGGGCGTGGCGGGCGATCAGCAGGCGTCGCTGTTCGGCCACTGCTGCTTCCATCCCGGCCAGACCAAAAACACCTATGGCACGGGTTGCTTTATGCTCATGAACACCGGCGACGAGGTCGTCGAATCCAAGAACGGTCTGGTCTCCACGATCGGCATCGCCGCGGACGGCAAGATCAGCTATGCGCTCGAGGGTTCTATCTTTGCCGCCGGCTCAACCATGAACTGGCTGCGCAACAACATGGGCATCATCTCGAGTGTGAGCGAGTCCGCGCAACTCGCCGCTTCGATCAACGACAACGAGGGCTGCTACTTCGTTCCCGCCTTTGCGGGTTTGGGCGCTCCCTGGTGGGATCCGCATGCCCGCGGTATCGTGTGCGGCCTGACCGGTGCCTCGAGTCGCGCGACCATTGTGCGTGCGGCCTGCGAGTCCATGGCCTACCAGAGTTATGACGTGCTGCGCGCCATGGAGCAGGACGTGGGACTTTCGATTGAGCGCCTGTCCGTCGATGGCGGCGCCTCACGCAACGAGTTCATCATGCAATTCCAGGCCGACCTGCTGGATATCCCCGTGCTGCAATGCGAGACGGTGGAGACCACGGCAATCGGTGCCGCGTACTTGGCGGGTCTTGCCGTCGGCTATTGGGAAGACCTGGAAGAACTGGAGCAAAATGCCCAGATCGTTAGGACCTTCCTTCCCCACATGTCCGCCGAGCGCCGCGAGCAAAACCTTGCGGGCTGGCGTGATGCAGTCAGGCGCTCGCTCAGCATCGCACAGTAGGGCTGTGATGGGCTGCTCGATATAACAAACCGCTAAACTAATGCATGGCGTGCGGCGGCAACATTGCTTCGCGCCTTGTCAGCAAGGTCGTTTTGCGGCCGCAACGAAAGGGGCAATCAACCCATGACCGTCACCTACGACGCGTCCCGTGTGACGCTTGTCGACCACCCGCTCGTCCAGCACAAGCTGTCGATCCTGCGCGACAAAAACACCGGCACCAACCAGTTCCGCCAGCTCGTGCGCGAGCTCGCACTTTTTGACGGCTACGAGGCCATGCGCGACCTGCCCATGGAAGACGTCGAGGTCGAGACCCCCATCACTACCGCCACGTTCAAACAGCTTGCCGGCAAGAAACTCGCCATCGTGCCCATCCTGCGTGCGGGCCTTGGCATGGTCGACGGCATCCTCGACCTGGTGCCCTCCGCTCGCGTGGGCCACATCGGCATGGAGCGCGACGAGGTCACCCACGAGCCGCACGAGTATTACTGCAAGATGCCCAAGGATATCGACCAGCGCATCTGCCTGGTCGTCGACCCCATGCTCGCCACGGGCGGTTCGGCCGAGATGGCCATCAGCTACCTGCGCGAGCGCGGTGTCAAGGACATCCGCATGCTGTGCATCGTCGCGGCCCCCGAGGGCCTCAAGTCACTGACCGAAAAGGACCCCGACGTACATATTTATACGTGCGCCATCGACGACCATCTCAACGAGGCTGCCTACATCGTTCCCGGCCTCGGCGACGCCGGCGACCGCATCTACGGCACGCTGTAATCTCTGGGCCATACCGGCTAACGTCGAAAATACGAAGAAATGGTGCGCGCGGGCGAGCAAAAGACGTCCACGCGCACTCCT
>CABVCF010000122.1 GCA_902496775.1 uncultured Collinsella sp. | reverse complement strand
TACGTAGACAAAAAGGAGGTTATGTGATGGTAAGTATTGTTCTTGCTAGCCACGGGGACTTGGCAGCTGGAATCAAGCAGACGGGCTCGATGGTCTTTGGCGATCAGCCGTCTGTGGCCGTGGTCTCGCTCGAGCCGAGCATGGGCCCCGACGACTTCCGTGCTAAGGTCGAGGAAGCAGTCGCTTCCTTCGACGACCAGGAGCAGGTACTCTTCCTCGTTGATCTGTGGGGCGGCACGCCGTTCAACCAGATCAGCGGGCTCATCGAGGGCCACGATTCCTGGGCTATCGTCACCGGTGTCAACCTGCCTATGCTCATCGAGGCATATTCGCAGCGCTTTGACGCAAAGAACACTGCACATGCGATCGCAAAACATCTCGTGACTGAGGCTAAGGCTGGCGTGCGTGTCAAGCCCGAGTCTCTGGAGCCCGAGGAGAAGAAGCCGGCTGCGGCCGCCGCTGCTCCTGCAGGCGCCATCCCTCCGGGAACGGTTATCGGCGACGGGCACATCAAGATTGCCCACGTCCGTATCGACACCCGTCTGCTGCATGGTCAGGTGGCCACCACGTGGACCAAGCAGATCAACCCCAACCGCATCATCGTGGTTTCCGACGGCGTTGCTCACGACGAGCTCCGCAAGACCATGATCGAGCAGGCTGCCCCTCCGGGAGTCCATGCCAACGTCGTGCCCATCAAGAAGATGGCCGAGGTCGTCAAGGACACGCGCTTTGGTGACACCAAGGCCATGCTGCTCTTTGAGAACCCGCAGGATCTGCTCAAGGCCATCGAGGCCGGCGTCGACATCAAGGAAGTCAACATCGGTTCCATGGCTCACTCCAAGGGCAAGGTCGTCGTCACCAATGCCGTCGCTATGGGCGATGACGACGTCAAGACTCTCGAGGCCCTCAAGGCCAAGGGCGTCAAGTTCGAGGTCCGCAAGGTTCCTTCGGATTCCTCCGAGGATCTCGACGCCATGTTGAAGAAAGCTAAGGCCGAACTGGCCGCTCAAGCATAGTAAAGGAGGGTCCGATACATGTCTGCAATCACTATTCTGCTTGTTGCGATTGTCGCGTTGCTTGCCGGTATGGAAGGCATTCTGGATGAGTTCCAGTTCCATCAGCCGCTCGTGGCATGCACGCTTATCGGTCTCGTAACCGGTCACCTTCAGGAGGGTATCCTCCTGGGCGGTTCGCTCCAGATGATGGCCCTTGGCTGGGCTAACGTCGGCGCCGCTGTCGCGCCTGACGCCGCTCTGGCCTCGGTCGCTTCTTCGATCATCATGGTGCTCGCCCTCAACGGTGGCGCCACCGATTCGGGTAAGGCCGTTACTACCGCTATCGCCGTCGCCGTCCCGCTGTCGGTCGCTGGTCTGTTCCTGACCATGATTTGCCGTACCATTGCTACCGCTATCGCTCACGCCATGGACGGTTGCGCCGAGAAGGGCGACTTCTCCGGCATCGAGCGCTGGCAGTATGCTGCCATCCTCATGCAGGGCCTTCGTATCGCCATCCCGGCAGTGCTTCTGTGCGTCATCCCGGCCGAGGCCGTTACCAACGCGCTTAACGCTATGCCCGACTGGCTGTCCGGCGGCATGGCTGTCGGCGGCGGCATGGTCGCTTCCGTCGGTTACGCCATGGTCATCAACATGATGGCCACCAAGGAGACCTGGCCGTTCTTCGTCCTCGGCTTTGTCCTTGCTGCCATCCCTCAGCTCACGCTGATCGCCCTTGGCCTCATCGGCATCTCCCTTGCCCTCATCTACCTTGGCCTTAAGGATCTGGCCAAGCAGGGTGGCGGCATGGGCGGTGGCTCCGGCGACCCGCTCGGCGACATTCTGAACGATTACGAGTAGGAGGGGAGTGATACATATGGCAGAGAACAAGATTCAGCTCACCAAGGCTGACCGCAAGAAGGTTTGCTTCCGTCATCAGTTCCTTCAGGGCTCGTGGAACTACGAGCGTATGCAGAACGGCGGCTGGTGCTTCGCAATGATCCCTGCGATCAAGAAGCTCTACACCAGCAAGGATGACCAGATTGCCGCTCTTAAGCGCCACCTGGAGTTCTATAACACCCACCCCTATGTTTCCGCCCCCGTCATTGGCGTTACCCTCGCCCTCGAGGAGGAGCGCGCCAACGGTGCTCCGATTGATGACGTCGCCATCCAGGGCGTCAAGGTCGGTATGATGGGCCCGCTCGCCGGCGTCGGTGACCCCGTCTTCTGGTTCACCCTTCGCCCGATTCTGGGCGCTCTGGGCGCTTCCCTGGCCATGTCCGGCAGCATCGTCGGTCCGCTGCTGTTCTTCTTCGCGTGGAACATCATCCGTTACGCTTTCCTGTGGTACACGCAGGAGTTTGGCTACAAGGTCGGCTCCTCCATCGCCAAGGACCTCTCCGGCGGTCTGATGGGCAAGGTTACCGAGGGTGCTTCCATCCTGGGCATGTTCATCATCGGCGCCCTGGTCGAGCGCTGGGTGTCCATTTCCTTCACCCCGATCGTCTCCACGGTCAAGCAGTCTGCTGGCGCCTTTATCGACTGGGCTAGCCTGCCCTCCGGTTCCGAGGGTATCAAGGAAGCGCTGACGATGTACAACTCCGTCGGTGCTACCGCCCTTGATCAGATGAAGGTCACCACGCTTCAGGCCAACCTCGATCAGCTCATCCCCGGCCTTGCCGCCGTGTGCCTGACCCTGCTGGTCTGCAAGCTCCTCAAGAAGAAGGTCAGCCCGATCGTCATCATCCTGGCTCTCTTCGCCGTCGGCATCATCGGTCGCTTCTGCGGCTTCATGTAAGCACGCTTCGGCTTAAGACCGAGAGTTGCTAGGTAAGGGCTTTTGAGCCATTGAAACGGACCGCACCCGGTGGGTACACTGGATGCGGTCCGATTGTTTTTATTGGAGGGCGAGGCGCGTATGGCGCAATCTCAGAACAGCACGGTCGATCTGGCAACGCCGGCAACCTGCCTGATGGGGCTTACCAGCCACGGTAACGTGATGGTGGGCAATAAGGCGTTTGAGTACTATAACGAGCGCAATCCCGAGGATTATATTCAAATCCCGTGGGACGAGGTCGACTATATTGCCGCCGAGGTTTTGCGCGGCACCAAGAAGATCACGCGTTTTGCCATCTTCACCAAGGACAACGGTCACTTTACGTTTTCGACGCGCGACGACAAAGAGACGCTTCGCGCGGTCCGCAAGTACGTCGACGAGAATAAGCTTGTGCGTTCGCCCGACTTTATCGATGTGACGGCCAAGGGCGCCAAGAGCATCCCCTCCGTTATCAAAAACCTCTTTCACAAAGGTAACTAGCCCCTCATAAGTTGCGGTGGAATAGTTCCTAAATGCGGCTTTAGATGCTTTAGGCAGGAACTATTCCACCGCAACTTTGAAGTCTGGTCATGGGGCGTATGGCGATGCAGTAAATCTGCTACACTAGTACAACATGCCTCCGTAGCTCAGGGGATAGAGCACCGCTCTCCTAAAGCGGGTGTCGACGGTTCGAATCCGCCCGGGGGCACCAG
>CABVCF010000121.1 GCA_902496775.1 uncultured Collinsella sp. | reverse complement strand
CGGGACCGTGGACGAACTCTTCGCCTTCGTGATGCATGGCAGGAATCTTGATGGTCTCGCTCAGCTTGAGGGCCGCCTCTTCGGCAACGCCATAGTTGGGGCCGTTGCCGACGACCATGGCGGGCGTGTGCTCAGAAAGCTCGAGCATGTGGTCTTGGACATATGCCTCGGCGGTCTTGCACATCACGGCATTGGCCTGGATAGCCTCACGCAGGTCGTCAAGACGCTGGGCAACGCCCTTGGCGTCAATCGTTCCGCGCGCCTGACCGCCGTAAATACCAAAGAGCACCAGGTACTCAACGAGCACCTCGACGCCCAGAGTCACAAAGTCCACCGACTCGACGCCCACACCGTAGTCAAGAACGATGTCAGCGTGTTCCTTGATGGGTGCCTCGACGTTTGCCGTGAGCGCAACTGCAGCCATATCGTGTGCGCGCATGTAATCGAGCGCCGCAATCGTATTGGTCGAATAGCCACTCTGCGAGACGGCGATGTTGAGCGCATGCTGCGGATAGGTGTGTTCAAAATCGACGAAGGCCTCGGGCGTCACAACGGACACCTGCATTTGCAGGGCATCTTGCAGGTAATCGCGGGCGCAATCGGCGGCATGGCGCGACGAACCCGAAGCAACGATGCGCAGCGCGTCAAAAGAACCGGACTGGAAAATATCAACGAGCTGCGCTACCAGCTCAGACGAACGCTCGAGGTTCTCCCCCATACGCACATGGGCAAGCTGAACGTAATCGAGCATCTTCATCGTCTCACCTCGTAACAGATCATTAGTATTTGATACCAATCACAGTTACAGGTCACGGCTTTTTGATACCTCTTTGTCGATTAATTTATCCCCATCGGCGAACGGTCGATTTTGAGCCCTGTAAGGTTGTATATACAGCTGACCCAACGATCAAAACTGGTTAGTTTCCCAGCCGTTATTCACAAAATACCAGCTAGTACGTATAGGTGTAGCCGCCCGTATCGCCACGATTGAAGGACTTTACATACTCGATAGCCTGACCGCTCGCGTCATAGCTCACGCATTCCAAAAGCAAAACAAGATCGCCTTGTTCCAGTCCAAGGAGGCCGGCATCTCGTGCGCCCAGCGCTTCGATATCGAGCTTTTCCTGTGCCATGGCTGGCTTTCGGCCCAGCATCTCATAGGTCTCGTACAAACTGAAGACCGACACGTCAATATCTTCGATGGTTGGGAACAGCAGGCAGGGAATCAGCGCCGTCTCAATCGATACGGGGCTACCGTTTATGCAGTTCAGGCGTCGAACGGAATAGAGCAGGTCGTCCTCGGCGATGCCAAACAGGTCGGCGTAATATGGCCCCGCATAACGCTTGGAACGCGCGAGAATACGGACGGACGGCTCGCCGCCCGAAGCACGGACCGATTCACGGAAACCGACCGTGCGTTCAAAAAAAGCAGGTACTTTCTGCGCCACAAAGGCACCTTTTCCCCGAACACGGCGAATCTGCCCGCGCCGAACCAGCTCATCGACAGCGCTTCGGATGGTCAAGCGTGTCGTACCAAATTCCTCGGCAAGGTCTTTTTCGGACGGAATCATGGAACCCGTGGGATATATACCGCGCTCGATACGTTCCTCGATGCGGCGTCGAATGCGCATATAAACCGGGGTGGCATCTACTGTTTCAGCCATTGTTCACCTGCCACGCTCCTCATGCCGTTCTCTTCGCCGTTATCGGCAAAGCGGAACTTTGTGGGCAAAATCACCGATTTGCAATGCTCCACAAAACGCATGTCCTTATCAAATTCGATCGAGCTCTCATAGAACACCGGCGTTCCCTCTTCTTGCTGGAGCAGCTCGGCCTCTTCGGCGTTCAAACGCGAGATGGAGATATGTTCACGTCCATGCTCAACACGCACGCCACCTTCTTTGAGCAAGACATCGTAAAGGCTCTCACACTCAAAATCGTGTTCGGGAAGCGATGGGCACAGGGACAGGTTAACGTGAGCGGTCTCGATTGACGCCGGCTCGCCCTCAATAAGTCGAACGCGCTGCATGCGGAGCAAGGGAGCGCCTACAGCCACCCCAAGCTTGTCGGCAAGCGCCTCATCCGCCTCGATGGTCCCGGTGGAAACCAGACGAGAAGAGGGGTGCAGGCCGGCAGTCCGCACAGCATCGGAAAAGTTATACGTTTCCTGGAAGATATTCAGCGGCTTGGGAGGACACACATACGTACCCGATCCGCGACGGCTCTCGAGCGTTCCACACGAGATGAGCCGCGTGATACCGGCACGCAACGCCGTACGCGAAACGCCAATCTCTTCGCACAGCACGCGCTCGGCCGGCAGGCGATCGCCGCCGGCAAGCTGATGGTGCTGGATATACCAAAGAATTCCCTCAACAGCACGATCTTTGGGGGGAATTGCATAAGATTCGCCTGCCATTGCACAGACTCCTCATTCAGAAACGTATGCCGCCAAAATTAGGCCAGCCCTCCCATGGCATCAAATTCGGCCTTGATCTTCTCGGCGACATTCCGATACGACTTATATAGACTTGAATCGCGTTTGACTTCGTCGGTCATAACGGGAATCTCTAATTTGGAAACCTCGTCTTTTCCCGTCTGAACCGCCACAACAACGCCCATACCAAGACACATATTACGCTTGGCAGCGTTTATTTTCGCCGCCTTGGCAGGATTTGCCAGGATACGCTGGGCAAATTCCTGTTTAGAGACCGCTTCTTCGGCCTCCGGATCGCCCGCCTCGGCCACTTCGCACTGCAACACGTCCGCATAGTCAAAAATCTTCGGCTCGCCGCCGCGCTGATGTACGGCCCACTTGCGATGCGTGGCATCCTGGTAGATAGCCGGCAAAAACGTAAACCGCGGCGGGTCCAAAATCGTATCCGTGATGGTAAACACATCGGGATCAAAGGCATCCTGCGGGTTTTTCTTCTTGAACAGCCCCATATCAGCCTCCCGTACTAGTATTAAACAACTCAAGCTGAATATAGCACCAATTTCAAGCCGCCGCCTTACCCTATCGGTGCGCGGCGTCTATGGCTCGCCCAGCGGAAGAGTTCACGGACGAGGGCCGGGGTGCCTGCCGGCAAATAGCGGACACTCCGAATGCAATCTATGCAAACAAGCAAGTACGCTTAGCTACATTCGGTAAGCTCGAGCACGCTGTCCTTAACGATAAGCGCCGGCTCCAGAACGACCTCTTCGGCACGTCTACCGCCCCTACCGGCAAGACGCTTGGACATGCAGCCAAAAGCATGCTCCGCAAGGACACCAGGATCCTGCTCGATCGCGGTCAGCGCCGGCTCAAAGAGAACGTCGGCCGCCGAGTTGTCATAGCTTACGACCGAGATATCGCCTGGGATGCTCTTCCCCATCTCGTGCAAGCGCTTGAGCAGACCGAGGGCAATGTTATCCGAGCTTGCGAACACGGCGGTGGCGTCAGTTGCGAGCACCGCCTCCGAGGCCTCGTAGGCACTCGGAATGTAGTACTCGCTCTCAAACTCCAAACGCGCATCGATGGGCAGCCCCACCTCGCGCAGCGCACGCTCG
>CABVCF010000120.1 GCA_902496775.1 uncultured Collinsella sp. | reverse complement strand
TCGTCCGTGGCGGTGCCGCCCGTACTGGCCGCGGCATGCTCGGCCGCGGCCTCGTCGCCAAAGTAGCGCAGCATGTATTCGCGCAGGCAGCCGGTGGTATTGCAGTAGCCCTCCATCTGGCTGAGCAGACGATATCGATTCTGGAGCGCCCACGCGCGCTGCTCGTCGTCAAGCGCCTCATCGGCGGCATCGCCGCGGTCGATTAAAAAGCGGCGCATGCGAAAATCGTTACCGTTCCACAGCAAGTGGCAGCTTGCCGGGTCGCCATCGCGACCGGCGCGACCCGCCTCTTGGTAGTAGGCCTCGATGCTCTCGGGCACGTTGTTATGAATCACGTAGCGCACGTTGGGCTTGTCGATACCCATGCCAAAGGCATTGGTGGCAACCATCACCTGAATATCGTCGTCGATAAAGGCGCGCTGGCTTTGACGACGGGCGTCGTTGCCCATGCCGGCATGGTAGCGGCCAACGCGAATGCCGCTGGGGCCCAGCGCCTCGGCAAGCTCGCCTGCCAGCGCATCGACCGTCTTGCGGGTCGAGCAATACACGATGCCGCTCTCGCCCGAATGCGCAATCACATAGTCGCGCACCCAGGCGGTCTTGGCCTTGTCGCCCATCTCCTCGCAACCAAAGTAGAGGTTCTTGCGATCGAAGCCCGTTACCACCGTCGCGGGGTTTTGCAGGCCGAGCATTTGCTGAATGTCCGCGCGCACACGCTCGGTCGCCGTAGCGGTAAAGGCTGCCACGATAGGGCGCTGCGGCAGGGAATCGATGAACTCGCGAATCTGCAGGTAGGCGGGGCGGAAATCCTGGCCCCATTGGCTCACGCAGTGGGCCTCGTCAATGGTCACGAGCGGCACGCCGATGCCGCCTTCGGCCGCAGCTTCCTGCGCAAAGGCCAAAAAACGCGGCTCAAGCAAGCGCTCGGGCGCCACGTACATAAGCTGATAGTGGCCCTCGCGCGCCCGCTTGAGCACGGTGTTTTGCTGGGCCGGGGTAAGGCTGGAGTTGAGATAGCTGGGTCGCGCACCCGCCGCGAGCAACGCACGGGTCTGGTCCTCCATAAGCGACAGCAGCGGACTCACCACAAAGGTGATGCCGGGCAGCATGAGCGCGGGCACCTGGTAGCAAATGGACTTGCCGGCGCCCGTGGGCATAACACCCAACGCATCGCGACCGGCAAGGATCGCATCGACCATGCGGTCCTGTCCCGGGCGAAACGAGGTGTAGCCAAAATAGGCGCCGAGCGTGTCGAGCGCCATCTGCTGCATGCTATCGGTCATGGTTTCCTAACGTCCAAGTCATCTGCCGCCGATTATACGCCGCCACGCGGACCGGTGCCGCGCGGCTGCCGGCCACGGGCGATGCAATCCAAGGCGAACGAGCGTGGATTTTTGGACACTTTCCGGATGAGCGTGGATAATCTCCCACTTTAAGCCCGTCACCAAGCAAAAAACGGGAGATTTTCCACGCTCATTCTGCAGATTGCCGCTTAGGGGCGTTTACAGCGTCGAGCCGTTGCGCGGTTTGGAAAACCGCGCAACTAGAGCTACATAACCATGACGTAGCGGCTACCCACGTAGTACTGCTTACCCATCAGAACCGGCTCGCCATTGGGACCGGTAAAGCTGGCACGCAGGTTGAGCAGCGGATCGTGCGGAGCAATGCCCAACTCGGCCGCCTGCTCGGTATTGGCACGAACGGCCTCGACCGTGCGGTAGCCAACCGAGACAATCGGCGTTCCGCCAACACGCTCGACCTCGGCAAAAATCGACTTGTCCTCAAGATCGGCCGTCAACAGCTCACGGTAGGCGTCAAACGGCACAAAGATGTTCTCCTCAAAGATGGGCTCGCCGTCGGCTGTACGCACGCGCTTAATATGCAGCAGCAGCGCGTCCTTTTGCAGGCCAAAGAACTCCATCTCGTTTTGACGTGCCGGCACAATCTGGCGATCGACCACATGCGCGCCCGCCTTCATGCCGTTGCTGGCACACAGCGCGGTAAACGTCTGCAGCGTCGAAGCGTGGAACTGACGATTGATGTGCGGCGTGGAGACAAAGGTACCACGGCCCTGCTGCTTAACCAGGTAGCCATCGGAGCACAGCTCCTCGACGGCGCGGCGCACCGTAATGCGGCTCACGTCGTACTGCTCGGCTAGCTCAAGCTCGGACGGAATACGCTCCTTGGGTGCATAAACACCTTTCTCGATCGCATCCTTGATTTCATCGTAAATCTGCTGGTAAAGCGGTGCATTTTTGGGCGCGGGCATATCTGATCACTCTTATCGAAATATCGAAATAACTAATACGTATATAACGTCTAGTTTCATGTTACCTCATAATGATAAAACGATACACCCTCCCTACCAAAAAGCGACAGCTTCATTTTGGTAGGTTTTATCTGGGAAAACGAAAGCCCCTCGAAAGCAGCGAGGCTTTCGAGGGGCTCATACGGAAGGGTTGCGCCAGGCCGGCAAAATGCCAATACCCTACCTGCCGTCGTCCTGCTGCAGGCTGTCCTGCTCGCTGAGGCGCGCCTGCCTGCTGGCCATGCGCGCGGGCTTGTCGGGATCAGGTACGGCCGTGGGCATGGGCTCGTCGACATGACCGCCCCACCAGCCGCCCACAAAGTTGAGCGTGTGAAACACATTGATCACGGCACCGGAATCAATGTCGCACACCAGCTTGATAATGTCCTGACTCTCGTAGGTCGAGACAACGGCGTGCAGCAGATACATCTTTTCGCGGCTGTATCCGCCGATGACCTCGGCGCAGCTAATGCCGTGCTGAAAATGGTCAACATAGGCGGTCATGACCTCGTTTGCCTTGCGCGTCGTGATCTGCAGCGTCACGCGGTCGTACCGACGATAGAAGCTGTCGATGGTCTTGGTCGAAATAAACTGGAACACGATGGAGTACGCCGCATTGTCCCAGCCAAACATAAAGCCAAAGATCGCCAGGATAAAGCAGTTGAAACCAAAGATGACGCCCCAGATGGTCTTGCCCGTGTGGTTGGAGACCCACAGCGCGATAAAGTCGGTGCCGCCGGTGGATGCGCCGGACTTGAGCGCGATGGCAGCGCCCAGGCCCGAGACCACGCCGCCAAAAATGATGAGCATGATCTTGTCGCCCAAAAACGGGGCGAAGTGAAAGACGTTGAGGAACAGCGACGAGAGCACGACCTGCATCATCGAGAAGATGACGAAGCGTTTGCTAATGCCGCTCCAACATAGGAGCGCCACGGGGATGTTAAGCGCAAGCATACCGAGCGAGATGTCGATGTGAACGCCGCCGAGCGAGGTAACGCGATCGAGCAGGACCGCGACGCCGGTGAGACCGCTCGGAAGCAGGTCGGCGGGCCGAATGAACGCCTGGATCAGAAATGTCTGGAGAACAGCGGAAATGGTGACCGCCACGACGGTGATGGCGCGGCGGACGATGGTGAGACGGCCGAGCACGAGCACGCGATCCGTGAGCTGATCGATGGCGTTCGCCACGTAGGCTCCTTTCGAAGGCAGATATAGTTGTGGGACATGCCCGCGATTGTAGCATGGACCACCACAAAGGGGACAGGCACCTTCGTGGTGGTTTTAGCGTCGACTGCCTTCAAAAAACGTCGCCCCAATAAAAACCACCACGAAGGTGCCTGTGAACTGCCTCCCATTTCTTGGACATCGGGAAATGGGAGGTTTTCCATGAGTAT
>CABVCF010000119.1 GCA_902496775.1 uncultured Collinsella sp. | reverse complement strand
CAACGACGCAACCGACAAGACAGCCGCAGACGTCACCTTCGACCAGCTGGCGGCACATATCGAGCACTGGCTTGACCTGGGTGGCGAAAATGTCATCGCGCTCGGCGGCGACTGGGACGGTGCCGCGGTGCCCGCCTTCCTCTCCGACGCCGGCAAGATGCCCGAGTTCCAGAACATGCTTTCCAAGCATTTTGGCAAGACCGTGATGCAGAAGCTCTGCAGCGACAACGCGCTTGCCTTCTTTGAGCGCTATTAATTTCACATCCCTTGAGCGGGCCGGTATGCCGAACGGTCGACATGCCGGCCCGTCCCCAATCTGAAGGACCGCTTTTGACGCAGCAGTTTACGATTTCCGTATCCCGACCGGATGGGACGCCCATCCCCGTCGTCGTTACCAAAAAGCGCGTCAAGAACTTCAACCTACGTGTCACATCGAGCGGTGAGGTCCACGCCAGCGCACCGCTCGGCGCCAGCCGCGAGCGTATCGAAGCGTTTGTGAAGCACAACAGCGCCTGGATTATCAGCCGACTTGCCCAGCGTGAGCAACGTCAGGCGACAGTGCGAGAGCCGCTCAATCCCTCGTCCATCATTGCACTTTGGGGCAAGCCCATCACGGTACAGGACGCACTCGATCACAACTTTGCATCACCCGCACCGCGGCCCAAGCAGGCCACCTTCGCAAGTTTTATGGGTGCCGACGAACCAAGTGGGCGCGCGCAGGCAAAGCAGCGCACAGCCCTCGACGGCCTAACGCCCAAAGAACTCCAGACCCACATCGACCAGCTCTATGCCTCCGAGGTCACCACAGCGCTGCGCGATATGGTGCATGCATACGAAATCGCAATGGGTGTCGCCGTTTCCCGCGTTTCCGTACGCAGTATGAAGACGCGCTGGGGCTCATGCACACCCAAAACCGGCGCCATTCGCATCGCGCGCGAGCTCGCCGCCTATCCCATCGAGTGTCTCGACATGGTTGTCGCCCACGAGCTTGTCCATCTGCTCGAGCCAAGCCACAATCAGCGGTTTCACGCTCTGCTCGACACGTACTGCCCCAACAATAGAGCTCTGTCGCAGCGGCTCAAGCAGCCACCCCTCAACAAGCTCTAGCGTCGACTAGCGCACGCGCTCGATCTCGACGCCACAGCTTGCCAGGGGCAGGCCAACAGGAGCCCACGGCTTATCGAGCTTGATGCGCACACCAAGCAGCGAGGGATAACGCCGCAGCAGCATCTGGGCTGTCCCCTCGGCTGCCGCCTCGATGAGCTTAAACGTATGTTCGCGCAGATAGCCGTCGACATCGTGGCACACCGAGCCGTAGTCAATCGAAGCGTCCAGGTTATCGTGCTCCCCCGCTGCACGCAGATCGGCATAGAGCACCAAGGACACGATGAACTTCTGGCCCAGCGCGTTCTCCTCGGGATACACGCCATGGTTGGCAAAAACCTCAAGCCCATCAATGACAATACGGTCGGCATGGCGCAGATCGTCATAGCTCACGTGGGGAACCGCCGTTGCGGTGGATATTTCGCCCCTTCCACGGCGGGCGAGCTCGGCGCCTTCAGTCTTGGTTGCATTCTCGGGCAGTTTCTTGTTGCTCATCGCGATCGTCTCCTTCGTTTAGAACCCCGACCGCGTAAAATAACTACACGCGAATCGACAGGTTCTTTTTATCATCGCTCCAGTTGCAAGCATTGCGCGCGGGGCATGCAAAGCAGGCGCGCGACGCTTTGTCGGCTGCATAGAGCAGACGCTCAAGCGGTTGGCTGTTCACGCGCAGCTTTCGATGGCCCAGAATGGCCGTCTTAATGGCTGCGGCATCGGCCGGCTCAAACGCCACGTCATCGGGCATGCCGCCGAGAATCGCATCAGCGACGCGTTCGCTTGCAACATCATGGGATATACCCGATTCATACTGTTCATCTTTGCCGATATCGTGAAGAAGTGCCGTGGCGTAGATGATCTCGCGGTCAAATTCGAGCTGTTCCTCGAGATTCTTAATCCACATAATGCGCGCGACATCCAGCAGATGGTCAATACCGTGGCGGCAAAAGATGCGCCCCGATTCCAACTGTGCAATGTTGCCCAGGTGCCGCCGGAACAGGCCATTGGCACAGATGTAATCGATACGAGGCATGACGCCAAAAGGCGCCAGGCCCGAAGCCATAAAACCGCGACGCGACGTCCCCTCATCGGTCTTCGATGTAAAGTCGTTGACGACCCTCATGCTAACGGCCCAGCATCCTAAAGAACCGCTCCTCGAGCGCGGGATCGGTCTCAAAGACGCCGCGACGAGCGAGCGTCACGGTCTTGGTGCCGGGCTTTTGCACGCCGCGCATGGTCATGCACATGTGCTCGGCTTCCATCAGCACAATCGCCCCTTGGGGAGCAAGATATTCCATGAGGGCATCGGCAACCTGCGCACACAGCTGCTCCTGCAGCTGCAGACGACGGGCATAGACCTCAACCGTGCGGGCAAGCTTAGACAGACCTGCCACGCGACCGTTAGGGATATAGCCGATCGCAGCCTTACCATAAAACGGCAGCAGATGATGCTCGCACAGCGAGTAGAACGTAATGTCGCGCTCGATAACCAAATCGTTCGAAGCGACGGCAAAAGTTTTGGACAGGTGCTCCTCGGCACTCTGGTCCATACCGCCGGCAATCTCGCCATACATACGGGCGACGCGTGCCGGAGTCTCCAGCAGGCCCTCACGAGTTGGGTCCTCGCCTATACCTTCAAGCAGCAGCTTAATGGCAGTCTCGACTTTTTCCTGATCGACCATCTGGGCCTCACTTTTTTCGATTTCGCGTTCGCGCTATGGTACCACGCCGGCACGCAACCTCTGCCAGCTACATAGTATGGGTCGAATAGACCGGATCGTCCCGCCAAAGCTCCACAGCATCGCAAAGCGCAACGCCCTCACGTGCAGCACGAGCGCGCGTGGCGTTCATGTCGATCACGCGCTGATTGCTCGAGCCCCTAAAGCGCAACGAGATATCGTACAGATTCTGAACGAACGGGCCGTCCACCAACATGTCGAGGCAGGCAAGGATACGGTCCGTCACCTCGGTATGATGACGGCCACCCGGCATAAGCTCCTCGAGCACGTCGCCGGTAAAACACCAAATGGTCTTTCCTGACCCCGCAGGATAAGTGGCACGAACACGCTCAATGAAGTCAACAAGCCCCGCCTGATTCTCGGGCTCCATAGGCTCGCCACCCAGAATCGTCAGGCCATCGATAAAGGGATGATCGAGACTCTCGATAATCTTGTCCTCGACGGCGCGATCGAACGGCTCGCCCGCAGCAAAGTCCCACGCGACAGAGTTAAAGCAATTCTTGCACCCACGACGGCACCCACTCACAAACAGAGAAGTACGAACGCCTTCCCCATCAGCAATGTCGAAATACTTTATGTTCGCGTAGTTCATAGGTAACTCTCCTGGGAGGCCGGGACATATCATCCCGTCCTCAAACATTCTCGGCCTTCGGCCTGCGAAACTGCGGGCGGGACGATATGTCCCGGCCTCATGCAAAGGGTAACTCAATGAACGAAGCGAACATCGAGCATAGGGTTCGAGGTCCAATAAAAACTGGGTTGCGGCTCAACCGCCATCGCAAGTAAATCGCAGCTGCAGCTCAAATTATTTCCGCTAAGAACTTCGAGGAGTGAGCAGACCGCGCGCTGTATCTCAGCTACGTTAACTTGGCTGAACCGAGAGGGCCGCTTGGGCTTTTGCTCGATATGAGTTCCGCACGCAAAGAAGGCCACTTAATGTGGCCTTCGTCTTGCGCAGGAC
>CABVCF010000118.1 GCA_902496775.1 uncultured Collinsella sp. | reverse complement strand
TTCTTAAGACGGCCTTTTGTTCCATACCCGGCGCAGCGAGCATCGAACGCGCAGCGAGCGCCGTCTCCCCGGCGTCAACAAGATAGTCGATCTGCGGCGTCTTCCTTGCAAAAAAGACCTTCGAGACAGGCGAGGAAAGCTCTGCCGTGTGCTCACTGAGCAGAAGATCAACGGCAACAGGGAACACGACGACACGTCGCTCGCGACGCTCGCGCCTCGCGAGCCCCCTGTCAACAAGCTCGGTTATGGCCTCACTCGCACGGCTTGCCGAAATCCCAAGCGCACGGCAAAGGTCATAGGGACGATATGGCTCCTGGGCTGCTCCCCAGATTGCGGCAGCCTGTGCGTTGGGCGACATCTTGGTCGCTTGATTGCGAAAGCGGGCACCGCCCCTCTCCGTGCAAGCTGTGCCCATAAATGGAAGAAAAGCCTGTCTACCTGGGCAGACAAAGGGAATCCCTTGTGCGACCAATGCTTTGCGCTGACGTGCATCGGCATCAGGAAACGAAACGACAACAGGAGTCTCCGCGCGCAAGGCTAGCTGACTATAGACTCTCTTAGCCTCGGGAAGCCCGACGCCAGTAGGCAAACTTGCGAGCAAAAACGAAAAACCGTTTGCGTCAACAGCGCGGACCTCAATCGCCCGCAGATGCAACGGCAAGCGTGCGGATCCAGGCCAAGTTTTGGTTTTGGCGGAGAGGCCTAGTGCTTCTTGTAAGTAGATTAGCGCTTCATTCATTTCCATCGTTTTCGTTTGATTCCAGTTTAAATTGGAATTATACATTATTTTCGGAATTAACGAGATTCATTTCGTGCATAAGCCCGCATTTGAGTTTTCAAAATATCCCGAATCGGTGGGGCGACTCGGGATACAATGACTACAGGAAACGACGCACCCCGCGTAAGTGTACGAGAGCGCGGGCGACCTAGTTTTCAGCTTTAGTTAAATGCCCGGGCCTCTAACCCCGGGCATTCTTATTTGCGCTTGTTGCGGCGCAAATGCCTTCTACCGTCCGCACCGCGCGTGCGCCTACGGACCTTAAACCGAACCTCATACGAGTCAAGAAACGCGATGACGAACGTACCCGCATCGGACGATGGAGGCTGGCTGCGTTCTCCCAAAAAACGGGGCAAACTCCAGTGCGGAGTCTGCCCCGAAAAGAGAATGGCAAAGCAAGAACGTAGATGGACGAAAAAAGTGTCCGCAAGTCTCATGGCCATCACATTCCACCCGCCAAAGGGATGGGTGAGCGAGCGTTACTCCTGCTCGGACTCCTCAGCCTGCTTACGGCTACGAATGAGATGCGCCACGCCAATGCACAGCACCGCGCCGCCAGCGATCCAAGTGAAGGTCACGCCATTGAGACCGGTCAGCGGGAGACCGGAGCCCTGCTTGTTTTTGACAATCAAAGCAGCAGTACCGTTGTCCGTGTTGGTCGTGTCAACCTCGACCAAATTGGAACCCGCGGTGCTCGTCTTGACCGTGAGCTTGTTTTCTCCCACGCCCTCTGCATTGTTGAGGCCAGTGGCTTTGATGGTGAAGGTGAAATCGGGGATGGTGTTGTAGCCGGCGAGCGTATGGGTTTCCTTGACGGTGTAGGTGCCGGCATCGAGGCCCTTGACGTTAATCTCGCCGGAGTCGGTGGTCGTGAACTCATAAGGCTCCTTATCGAGGGAGCCATTATCCTGGACATACATGCCCTTGGATGTAGTATCGTCGGGATTAGTGGCACAGATGGTGAACTTTACGCCGGCAAGTGCCTTACTCTCATCAGTCGCGTCCTTCTTGACGAGCTTGAGCGCATAGGTGTAGTCGCGCACGGTGTCGGACACAGACTCACCCTTGGTATCGTGGCCAGGGTTGTTGGAGTAGATGAGCTTGACGGTGTTGGAGTTGCCCGTGCCACCGACAACAACATGCTGGGACATCTTCGGGTCGAGCTTGGCGCTGTACGTGACAATGACCCTTGTGTTTTCGCCGACAGGGACATCGGCCGCCTTGGCGGCAGCCTTAAGATCTTCAAACTTTACGCTCAAGACCGTCTTGCCATTTGAATCGGGATCAGACACGGTCACAGAAGTAGGCGTAATCTGAGTCTTATCAATCACGACCTTGACAGAGGACTCATCAACAGTCAAACCGGCAGACAGCCCATCGTAGAACTCATAATAGTAGGTGCCGAACGTGTCGACATTGTTTGCAACCGTGCCGGTCAGCTTGTACTGAACGGTCTGACCCATCTGGGAGTCCGCCTTGACCTCCCAATCGACGCCATTAGCATCGTCCTTGATCTGCTTCGTCACGGTCGGGATGCTCGTCTTCTCGGTAACGCTCACTGCGCCGCCGCCCACGACCGCAAAGATCGGCGAGGTACCGGTCTGCTTCTCTTTCGTATTGAGCGAGTCGGTATCGGTCATGAACAGGTAGTAGCCGGCGCTCGTAGTGGTGAAAGTGCAACCGGCAGCAAAGGAATTGCCCGTAGCGGTAACATTCTTCTCTACAGCCAAGGCAATCTTGTTAAGGATGCTGCCCTGCGGCAAACTCGTGGTATCAGTGGTATCAGTGATCTTGGAAAGGTAGTCGGCAACATCAGAAGCGGTCGAGTCTTTGGTAATTCCAGTGGCTTTATTATTAACAAGCTCGTCCAGGACCGCAGTCCTTGCGGCAGGACTCGCCCACTCAACGTTGGACGTAACCTTACCGGACTTTCCGTCCATAACGTCAGCAGTAAAAATCTGATACGCCTTGAACGAAGTGGGGCCATTGTCCGCGTCCTGGTTAATCGTGAGCGAATAGCTGGGGGCGGCACCCTCCTCAGCAAACGCCATGGTCACCGGGGCCATCACGCCGCCGAAGCTCAGCGCTGCCGTGAGGCCGGCGGTTACTGCCAGGCGTGCGATGTTCTTGTTCATGCTCATCTTCTTTTCCTCCGTTTTCCGGTTGGTTCTCATTCGATCGATCATCATCTGTCTGTGTCTTAGCATCTGCTTCGCTACGTCTCGCCCCGCTCTCTGTGGGGCTGCCAGCTACTCTTTATGGCTGCCACCTCCCCGCTTGATCAGGAGCGCGACCACGATCAGTGCAGCTCCGGCGACCGCTGCGGCGGCCACGGCGTACATTGCCATATCGCCAGTCAAGGGCATAAAGCCTCCGGTGGTAATGCTAGGGGGTGTGCCGGTGGGCGTATTAATGATCGACGCCTCCAGGCTGCCCGTCGACCCGTCCGCGCTGTCGGCGCGCAGGGGCGACTCGGCCGTGATGGTGAGCTTGGGCTTGGCGGCGGCCACCTGGTCGACATCCAGGCCCTCGGCCTTGACCGTCACGGAGCGCGTGCCCTCAAAGGCGGTGTAGCCCTTGGGCGCCTTGAGCTCGCGGACCTCCAGCTTGCCCGAGTCCACGCCCGAGACGGTCACGCGGCCGTCCTCACCCGTGGTGACGGTGGCCTTGCCCTCCGCATCCCACGTGCCGCCGGCCGCCAGCTTGCGGCCGCGGTCGTCGGCGATGCTCAGGACCGCCCCAGCAAGCGGCTTGTCGCCGTCGCTGCCGCGCTTGGTGAGCGCGAGATCCCAGGTGTAGGCGCACGCGTCGTCGCTCGGCGTGCGGGTGAGGCCGGCGTCGCCCGACTGGTCGGCGAGGGGCGAGCGCGGGTAGCGAAGGTAGGCCTCGTTGGGGTTGCCCTTCGCGATGCCGTGGCTGCATGCGCTGTTGAGCGGCGCGTTGTACACGGCGACCACGCGGGCGCCAGCGGTGAAGGCGTCGGCCCCGCCGAGCGCGGCGATCAGGTCGCCGGTGCGCACGGTGAAGGTCTTACCGTCGACCGAGA
>CABVCF010000117.1 GCA_902496775.1 uncultured Collinsella sp. | reverse complement strand
CGCGGGGTGCTCGGCACGCTCGGTGGCCAGGTGCGGCTTAAGCGTACGGTGAATGAACTCCGCCGCTGCATCCCAACCGGCATCCAGATACAGGGCGCCCACGAGCGACTCATAGACGTTCTCGAGCGCCGAATGCAGGCCGCGCGCGCCCGTGCCGGTCTCGGAGGCACCAAAGATGATGATGTCGTCGATGCCCAGCTCATGGGACACCTCGGACAGCGTGGCACCCGAGACGAGCGACACCTTCAGGCGCGTAAGCTTGCCCTCGTCAAACTCCGGATAGGACTCAAAGAGCGAGCGGGCAACCACGGCGCCCAAAATGGAATCGCCCAAAAACTCAAGGCGCTCATAACTCGCCGAGACGGGCTGACCTTCAACGGCAGAGGGGTGCGTAAGGGCCGCGCGCAGCAGCACCTTGTTATTGAACTCGTGGCCCAGGATTTCCTGGGCGCGCGCGAGTCGTTGAGATAAAGCCAAGACTTAGGCCTCCTTGGCGTTTTCAATAGCGTCGACAGCGTCGGCGACGGAGTTGAGCGACAGCAGGGTCTCGTCATCGATCTCGAGGTCGAACTCGTCCTCGATGGCCGTCACCAGCTGCAGACGCTCGAGCGAATCGGCATCGAGATCGTCAAAGGTAGTCTCGTCGCTAATGTCGGCGACATCGACGCCCAGAACGTCAGCGGCGACTTCGGCGATCTTATCGAAGATTTCGG
Source organism: uncultured Collinsella sp. (assembly GCA_902496775.1). GTDB lineage: Bacteria > Actinomycetota > Coriobacteriia > Coriobacteriales > Coriobacteriaceae > Collinsella. The sequence goes on along the minus strand of CABVCF010000117.1, from coordinate 4,122 downwards.
AGCGGTCCATAGCGCTTCCTCTCGTATTGCGTGAACATCAACGCGCTGGCGCCGCAAGCGCAGCGCCAAGACACGGTTTTGATTCTACCCCACGACGCAGGCCGCGAGGCACATAACAGCGCTCTAACTCGCTCCTACAAAACGATGCCGTCCATAGAGTTGGCGACGTTCTCGACAAGCCCGGCGCGTACGGCCTCCGCCGCGGCGAGCGTACCGTTTTTGACGGCCTCGACCGAGGTGGCACCGTGGCCGATCAGGACCACGCCACGCAGGCCCAGCAGAATGGCGCCGCCCTTAGCATCGCCCGAGAGCTTTGCCTTGATCTCGCGCATCTGCTTTTTGATGAGCAGCGCGGCAATCTTGGTGCCAAGCGAAGCCATAAAAGCACCCTTGAGCTCTTGCAGCAAAAACTTAGCGGCGCCCTCGGTTGCCTTGAGCGCGATGTTGCCCGACATGCCATCGGCAACGACGACGTCAAAGTTACCCGAGGTCAGGTCGGTGCCCTCGCAGTTGCCCACAAAGCCGGGAACGGCGGCCTTCATGGCAGGGAAGCAGGACTTGGTAAAGATGGAGCCCTTCTCATCCTCGGTGCCGTTGCCGAGCAGACCGACGCGGGGATGTTCAATGCCCAAGACGACGCGCGCATAGGCGCTACCCATCTGGGCAAAACGCACCATGTCGTCGACCTCGACATCGGGGTTGGCGCCCATGTCGCACAGGACCGTCAGGCCGCCGGCGCGGTTGGGCAGTGCATTGGTAAGGCACGGACGTACCGGTTGCTTCTTGCCCTCGGCCTGATACCTAAACGGCGTCACGTAGGCGGTAGCGGCAGCGGTCATGGCGCCGGTGGAGCCGGCAGAGAAGAACGCATCCGCGTTGCCCTTCTTAATGGCGCGGCAGGCAAGCACGATCGAGGACTTGCGCTTGGTCATCACGGCGCGAATGGGATCGTCATCCATGGCGATAACATCGGGCGCCTCCAAGGCCTCAACGCGAGCGTGAGCCGCGGCAAAGGGGTTCACGATCTCTGCAGGACCGACGGCCAGGACCTCGATATCGGGATCCGCCGCAAGCGCCGCCTCGATACCGTCGAGGACGACCTGAGGCTTCTCGTCTCCGCCCACAACGTCTACACAAACGCGAACGTTACTCATATACATACTCCTTATACAAAAATGGCCGACTCATTGAGCCGGCCATTGTGGTTCCAGTTGGAACGGCATCGCATCCAGAGTATACAGTTACTCGGTAACGATAACCTCGCGGTCCTTGTAGAAACCGCAGCTGGGGCACACGTGGTGCGGGAGCTTGACAGCGCCGCAACGGGGGCACGTGGACTGAGCCGCAGCCGAGATCTTCATGTTGGCGGAACGACGGGTGTGAGTGCGGATACGACCCTGCTTTTGTTTAGGTACGGGCATAGTGACCTTCCTTATGAACTATCCAGTGTGGCGATTACGCGCAAGTAGCGATACTACCACAGTTTTACTCGTCAAGCTTGAGATTCTTCAATGCTGCAAATGGATTTTCCGTGGCAGCGGCCCATTCGGCCTCTGCCTGAGCGGCGCAATCGCATTGCTCGACGTTAAGATTGATGCCGCACGTGGGGCATAGGCCGCGGCAATCGGGCTTGCACAGGACAACGAACGGCGTGTCCATGACAACCGCGTCGTTGATGGGCTCACCCAGATCGACGATGCGGTCCTCTCCCAGCAACTCATAGCCGTCTTCGTAGGCCTCGGGGTCCTCGGGCTCGTTAAAGAGATAGAATTCCTCAATCTCACCGGCGATATCAAACGAAGCGGGCTCCAGGCAACGGTCGCACTCACCGGTTGCGTGCGCGCGGACCATGCCCGTAAGCAGAACACCGGTGCCGGCATTGGTAAAGACCACGTCGTAGTCAATGCCGTCCTGCAGCTGGTACTCCTTCTCGCCCACCGTATAGGCGGCGACATCGACCTTGCCGGTCAGCGGATACGAGTCTCCGGGAAACTCGAGCTGCTCGGAAAGATCGACGGTAACGTTCGGGAACTCGGCCATTACCACTGACCATTCTGCTGGGCGGCACCCTCGTTAAGCTGCTGGCGACAACGGGTGACGGTGCCGGTCAGGCTCTTGAGGTTCTCCTCGAGGTGCGTAAAGACCTGCTCGGCGTAATCCTCGGCGGCATAGCGCGTCTCGCGCTCATACTGCTGGGCACGGTCACGGATGTCGTCGGCCTGCTGCTGCGCTAAGCGGACGATCTCCTGCTCACCGGCAATGGTGAGGGCCTGCTGTTGAGCATCGGCGATGATGGAATCGGCCTGAGCGGCGGCGGAAGCCATAAGCTCCTCGCGCTCCTTAAGGATACGGCGGGACTTCTGCCACTCCTCGGGATAGCTCATGCGGATCTCGTCGAGGATATTGAAGAACACGTCGGCGTCGATGACCTTGAACTGAGCGTTCTTGCCGAAAGGCGGCTTGGCTTCCTCGATCAGCCCTTCGAGCTCATCGACCAAGCTGACGATCCTATCGCCAGGAAAATTCTCGCCCGGCATCCGGTCTCCTTTCATAGGTAACATATCATCGTGTTAGTTTACCACATGCCACCAGGCATTAAAAAACGTCACGAAAAGCGATGTTTGAGCGCCTTGACCACATTGGACGGAACAAAATTAGAGACGTCGCTACCGAGCGAGGCAATCTGGCGAACCACCGAGCTCGAGATATAGCCGTACTGCGGCGCACTCATGACAAAGATGGACTCCAGCTCGCTATCCAGGCGGTAGTTGAGGTCTGCCTGCTGCAGCTCGTACTCAAAGTCGGTCATGGCACGCAGGCCCTTGACCACGGCTCCTGCTCCCTGTTCGCGGGCAAAATCGACCAAGAGCCCGGTGAAGGGCAGCACCTCGACGCCGTCAATATCACCGAGCGCCTCACGGGCCAGCGCCACGCGCTCGTCGAGCATAAACGTGGTGCCGACGCCATTTTTGCCCTGCGACTCGGCAACGGCCACGATCACGCTGGGAAAGATGCGGCGGGCGCGGCGGATGACGTCGATATGGCCAAACGTGATGGGATCGAAGGTGCCCGGGACGATTACGCGGTTAATGGTGTCACTCATGGGCATCCTCCGTGGGTGCGTCGCTATCGTTGCCATCATCCTCGCCGTTGCCAACCCAGCGCAGCAAGTCAACCGAGGTTATGCCGTAACGCTTCTCGCGCACGGTCTCAAAGCCTGCCGGATGTGCGCCCGTATCGGCCGCGGCGTGCTCAAAGAGCGCGTAGGCGCCCTGCGCCAGTAAGCATTGCTGAGCTAGGTTTTGCAGCAGCTCCTCGACCGGCTCGGCGCCAAAAGCATAGGGCGGATCGAGCAGGACCAGGTCAAAGGGACCGCCCGGCGCGCGGCCGCGCGAAGCGCTTACCAGCACGTCACCCGTCACCACGCGCCAACGCGCACGGTCGCGGCAGAGCGATTCGATATTCTTGGTAATCAGACGAGCAGCGTTGCGATCGATCTCGAACGTGGTGAGCGAGCGGGCACCGCGCGAGAGCATCTCAATGCCCAAGGCGCCGGAGCCGCCAAAGGCATCCAGCACGCGGACCTCGTCCAGATCGAAGTCGAATGCCGACATGACCATAGATGCGCACGCCTCGCGCACGCGATCAGTCGTGGGGCGGGTGACATCGCGACCACGGGGCTCTTCGATCTTGCGACCGCGCCATTCGCCGCCGATGATTCTCATCCTCCGCTGACCTCCTTAAAGATGTGTCGATACCGCATGGCGACCGCATCGCGCAAGGGGCGCGTCGCCACGGAGTCAAGGTTGCAAGCATACCGCAAGAGCTCGACCGCGTCCAAATGGGCCCACTCGATCAATTCCTCGTCGGCATCAAGGTCAACAAAGCGCAAGGTCACGCCGCCATGCTGGCGGTAACCCAGGATTTCGCCCTCGTGGCGCAGACGCAGGTCCATCTGGGCGAGCGTAAAGCCGTCCGAGGTCTTCTCGAGTGACTGGAGGCGGTCTTGTGCCGCCGACGCGCCGCCGTTGCCCTTGGAGTGCGTCATGACCAGGCACGTACCCGACACGCTGCCGCGGCCTACGCGCCCTCTGAGCTGGTGAAGCTGGGAAAGGCCGAACC
>CABVCF010000116.1 GCA_902496775.1 uncultured Collinsella sp. | reverse complement strand
GGGCCGCACGACACGGAAGGCTTCACGGTCCAACGCAGCCTTTCTGCCGAGGGCCGCAGCCGCGTGAAGATTGACGGTCGCATCGCCAGCGTACGCGAGCTTTCGGAGCGCGTTGGCGTGATGATGGATCTGTGCGGCCAACACGAGCACCAGCGCTTGCTCGATCCGGCGCATCACGTTGCGATGGTCGATGCGTGGGCGGGCCGCTCTGCGCTCGAGGCGCTGGATGCGTACCGCGCCTGCTTTAAGGCATCGCGTGCTGCCGCCAAGGAGGTTCGACGTGTTGAAGAGGCCTCGCGTGCGCAGGGGAGCCGCGTCGAGGAGGCGCGCTTTGCGCTCGAGCGCATCGGCGAGGTCGACCCCAAACCGGGCGAGTATGAGGAACTCGAGGAACTGCTGCCGCGCTCCGAACATGCCGAGGTACTGGTTGCCACTGCTAACGATGCCCATGCATCGCTTGCTGCCGAAGGGGGAGCGCTCGATGCCGTGAACAGTGCCGTGGCAGAGCTTTCCCGTATGGCTGCCGTCGATCGCAAGCTGGGCGACATTGCCGATGCGCTTTCGGATGCCTGTATCTCCCTTGAGGATTGCGCGAACGAGCTTCGTTCCTATCGCGATGGCGTCGCCTTCGACCCGCGCGAGCTCGCTCGCATGCGTGAGCGGTATTCCGACCTCAAGGGTCTGTTGCGTCAGTGGGGTCCCACTATGGACGATGTTTTTGCCATGCGCGATCGCTCGCAAGAACTGCTGTCCCTGGTCGATGATGGCGATGAGCAGATCAAAAAGGCGCGTGAGGCACTCGGGAGCGCCGAGCGCGAGTTGTTTGCCGCTGCCAAGGCACTTAAGCGCGCCCGTAATACGGCGGCCCCTCGCTTCTGCCACGAGGTTGGCCGCCAGATGGCTCGGCTGGAGATGGGTAGTGCCGAGCTCGTCTGGGAGTCGCGCGATCTTCCCCGTGCTGAGTGGACGCCCGTTGGTCCTTCGAGCTACGAGCTGCTATACCGCAGCGGTGCCGGTTTGACTCCACGTCCCCTGCGCCGCATTGCATCGGGCGGCGAGCTCAGCCGCGTCATGCTGGCAAGCAAGGTTGTCCTCGGTAACGCGGATGGTGTCGATACGCTGGTGTTTGACGAGGTCGATGCTGGTGTCGGTGGCTCAACGGCGCGTGCACTCGCGGGCGTGCTGGCAGATCTCGCCTCTACGCATCAGGTGATTGTCGTAACCCACTTGGCGCAGGTCGCCGTCATGGCTGACAAACATTATGTTGTCAGCAAGGAACCGGGCGATGTTCCCCAGACGCATTTGGACGAGGTAACCGGCGAAGCGCGTACCGCCGAGATCGCCCGCATGTTGAGCGGCGATCAATCCGAGGCAAGCCTAGCGCATGCCAAGCAGATGCTTGAAGAAGCTCGAGGTTAGGTCGTATCAGCGGTGTTGGTGGGACAAAATAGACTGAAATTTTTGTCCCACTACGCGTTTTACTCAACGACCTTATCCGGCTGGATGAGCTCCTCGTAGTAGCTGATATGCTCACGCGCGTCTTCGATCTCGGGCAACAGGAAGTTGTAGATGACTTCGATGATCATCGTGGCGCTGATCTTGGAGAACGCAAAGTCGCCCGTCGTCAGCAGCGCTTCGTGGTTGACGGTATTAAAAGTGTAGTCTGCCAGGCGCGCGAGCGGGGATTTGCTGTCGCTGCTGATGACGACTACGGTTGCGCCGCAGTCGCGAGCCGCTTTTGCCATGCGATTCAGTCGGCGCGATTTGCCGGAGTTTGAGATTAGCACGATGACGTCACCCGGGCGCAACGTGAGCGCAAAGCCGATTGATGTCTCGCTAATGGTGCTCGCCATGCAGCGCAGGCCCAGCTGCGAAAACTTAAACGTCGCATCGAGCGCGACCGCGTTCGTATTGCCCACAGCTGCAAACTCAATAACCCCTGCATGCTTAAGGGCATGCACAACAGCCGCCAGCGTATCGTGGTCGATCCCGTCGATGGTCGCATTAAGCTCGCTCACCTTGGCAGCCAGGATATTCTTGAGGCTCTGCTCCATATTGTCGAGCGAGACCTCGTCAGTCAGGCCCTCGTTACGCTGGCTTTCCAAATCCCTCGCCAACGAAAACTGAAAGCTGCGGAAGCTACCAAAGCCAAGCTTGCGGCAGAAGCGCGAAACGGTCGCCTCGGACGTGGCGGCGGCGCGCGAGAGCTGAGCGGCCGTGAGGCGTGGAGCCTCGGACTGGTGCTCCAATATATAGTCGACAATGCGCTGCTCGGACTCGCTGTATCCCTGATGGGTGCTAATGAGGGAAAGTGCGCTCTTGCTACTATCGGTCATGGATGGCTCCTGGTTGGCATGAAAATCTAGCTTGATTTGCAATGCCATAGTATACGGGCATTTTCAATTACAAGATACACCTTGCCGTTTCAAGTGTTGATGGTAAACTTTCACTTACCGTTTACGGTTATGAAAGAACCTTTCACCGGAGATTTGCACCTTAGCTCTTCTCACGCGGACGGTAGGTTGGTATCTTTCAGTTGTGGAAAAACGCGCATCGAAGCGCGTGTAGGGGAGCGCCCGCGGGCGTTGTACTCAAGAAGGAGGGACACATGGCTAAGTTTGACATCATCGCCGCCACCGGTTGCCCGACCGGCATTGCGCACACCTTCATGGCGAAGGAGGCGCTGGAGAAGGCAGCTGCCGAGCGCGGTCTGACCATTAAGGTCGAGACTCATGGCCAGGTCGGTGTCGAGAACGAGCTCACCAAGAGTGAGATCGCTGGTGCCAAGGCCGTCGTCGTCGCAGCCGACAAGGATGTCCAGGCTGAGCGTTTCGCCGGTAAGCCCATGGTTTCCGTTGGTGTTTCCAAGGCCCTGTCCGTTGAGGCCGCCGGTAAGCTGATTGACCGCGCGCTCGCCGCCAAGGGCGACAGCACGGTTGCAGCCGCTGCCGATGTCGAGGACGAGGTCGAGGAGAAGGAGTCCATCGGCCACATCATCTACAAGCACCTCATGAACGGCGTCAGCCACATGCTGGTCTTCGTCGTTGCCGGTGGTGTTCTGACTGCCGTTTCGTTCCTGTGGGGCATTACGTCCTTCGATTCGACGGCGTCTGACTACAACAGCTTTGCTGCGATGCTCAAGATCATCGGCGGCATCGCCATGAACCTCATGGTTCCGGTGCTATCCGCCTACATCGCCGAGTCCATCGGCAAGCGCCCGGCGCTCGTCCCCGGCTTTGTTGCCGGTATGATCGCCATCCAGGGCCTGCCTGTTAACGCCGAGACCGGCATGATCGACGCCGGTGGCGCCGGCGTGGGCTTCGGCTTCCTGGGCGGCATCGTCGGTGGCTTCCTCGCCGGTTATGTCATCCTGCTGCTCGAGAAGGTCTTTGCCGGTCTGCCCAAGAACCTGGACGGCCTCAAGGCTATCTTCCTGTACCCGCTGTTCTCGACGGCCATCGTCGGCCTGGTCATGCTCGGCATTTCCGGCCCCATGGCTGCCATCAACACCGCCATGATGGACTTCCTCAAGGGCCTGTCCGCCTCTGGCGCCGTTGTCCTGGGTCTTGCTATCGGCTGCATGTGCGCCTTTGACATGGGTGGCCCGGTCAACAAGGCTGCTTATGTCACCGGTACCGCTATGCTCACCGAGGCTCTGGCCGCCGGTGTTGGCACCGATACCTACAACTTCGGCACCAACTTCATGGCTGCCGTCTCCGCCGCCTGCATCGTTCCGCCGCTGATTACCACCTTTGCCGTCGTTGTCGGCAAGAAGTACTTCAGCCAGGAGGATCACGACGCCGGTGTCGTTAACCTCATCCTTGGTTGCACCCACATCACCGAGGGCGCCATTCCGTTCATGACCAAGAACATCTGGCCCGTCATGCCCATCATGATGCTCGGTTCCTCTATCGCTTCGATCCTGACCATTATGTTCAACGTTCACGATCCGGCGCCTCACGGTGGCTTCCTGGTCCTGCCCGTTGTCGAGAACGGTCCGCTTTGGGTCCTCGCGATCCTCATCGGCGCTGTGGTCGGTGGCATCCTGTTCGTGGCCTTCAAGAAGTACGACTTCGAGAAGAACCAGAAGGCCGCTCCTGCAGCCAAGCCGGTTGAGGCCCCCAAGGCCGCTGCCGTCGAGGCCCCCAAGGCCGAGGCTGCCGACTTCGTGAAGGTCGAGAATGTCTTTGTCGCCGAGGACTTCGCTTCTCGTGACGAGGCTCTGAGCTTCGTTTCCAACCAGGCTGTTAAGGCCGGTATCGCCAGCGATGCCGACGCCGTGATGAACGCCTTCCTGGCCCGCGAGGCCGAGGGCACCACGGGCATGATGGAGGGCTTCGCTATTCCGCATGCCAAGTCCGACGCCATTACCGAAGCTGCCGTCATCGTCGTCAAGGACGAGTCCGGCGTGACCGGTTGGGACACCATGGACGGCGCTCCCGTCAACGTGGCTATCGCTCTGCTCATCCCCGGTGCCCAGGCCGGCACTACGCACCTCAAGATCCTGTCTAAGGTCGCCGAGGCGCTCATGGACGAGGACTTCCGTGCCACCGTCAAGGGTTCTACCGACGCTGCCGAGATCGCCAAGACGATCAACGCCCGCCTGGTCTAATCCAACAGTCAGCGAATAATATCGCCCCTTGTAACAAAGGCGGAGACCCTCTCCAGGGCCTCCGCCTTTTTCTACCCCTCCCATAAGTTGCGGTGAAATAGGGACTGTTTAAACGATTCAACCCCAAATTCAGTCCCTATTTCACCGCAACTTAGAAATAGGGGATAGCGCGGCCTGTCTATCGGATCGTCCGGGCGGACAAATATTCAGCCTGAATTCCTTTCAGCCGACATTACTCTGGACCGACCGAGTTTCCGCAGCTTGCTCGCCGGGTGGGGCGATTAAGTTTGTCGCGAGTTCCGCACGCAAAGGAAAGCACTTA
>CABVCF010000115.1 GCA_902496775.1 uncultured Collinsella sp. | reverse complement strand
ACGCTGCCCCACGTGTGGGCATCATCTCGCTGGGCACGGAACTGGTCGCACCGAGCAAGGTGCCGGCGCGCGGTCAGATTCGCGATTCCAACTCCTCGGCGCTGATGGCCGAGGCGCTCGATGCGGAAGCCGAGCCCGTGTTCTACGGCATTGCGCCCGATGATGAGCAGGCGATTGCCGAGCTGGTGCATCGTGCCGTGCAGGAGTGCGATTTTGTCATTACGAGCGGCGGTGCCTCGGCGGGCGATTACGACTATGTGACGGCGCTGGTCCAGCGCGAGGGCGAGGTGCTGTTTGACCGCATCTCGATGCGTCCGGGCAAGGCCATCACGTTTGGCTTGCTCGGGGGTAAGCCCTACCTGGGACTTTCAGGCAATCCGGCCGCGGCGTATGTGGGCTTTGAGATGCTCGCCCGTCCGGCGATCCGCAAGATGCGCGGCTTTGCCGAGGGCGTGCGTCCCGTGCAGCAGGCGATATTGACGCACGGCGTGAAGAAGCGCCAGAACCGACGCTTCTTCGATCGCGCCACGGTTTTGCGCGACCCCGAGACCGGTGAACTGTTGGTGACCGAGGCCAAGACGCAGAATTCGGCGCTGCTCGGCACGATGCAACGGTCCAACTGCCTACTGCGTATTGACGAAGGACCGTGCGAGCTCAAGGCGGGCGACGTCGTGGATGTCGTGCGTGTCGACCTGCCCGAGGGCACGGTACTATAGGAGGAATGCTATGGAGTTGAAGATATCGATCGTGACGTGTTCGGACACGCGCGACCTTGCCCAGGACGAGGCGGGTGCTGCGCTTGAGGAACTCATCGTGGCGCAGGGCTGGACGGTCTCCTCACACGTGGTCGTACGCGACGACGTCAGCGAGATCGGTGATGCCATTGCGGAAGCCGCCGATGAGTGCCACGCCAATGTCGTGCTCACCTGCGGCGGAACGGGTCTTTCGATGCGCGACGTGACACCCGAGGCGACGCGTGCCGTCTGCGACCGTGATGTGCCGGGCATTGCCGAGGCAATTCGTGCGTACTCGATGACCAAGACGCGCCGCGCCATGCTTTCACGCGCCGTGTGCATGCAGCGTGGGCATACGCTTGTCATCAACTTTCCGGGATCCACGAAAGCGGCCCGCGAAAGCTGGGAGGCCGTGAGCGATCAGCTGGAGCATGCGGCCCAAATGACGGCGGGCGGCGGACATACCAACTAAGCGGTTTACCTGCGGCGGGGCGACCTGAACGGCTGCTCCGCCTTTGTTTTCCGCCGAAGCGACGCCAAGGTGCTCGGCAACTCGAAACTATATTCTCTGGCGAGAATAATTTCTCACTATCATTATTCGCGCAGAAGTATAATCTAATAACAGAATAAAGTCCGCGGTGGGGTACCCGGGCAAAACGTCCGAAAGGGTTGAACATGTTCGATATAGTTTCTCGCCGCGGATTCGTCTCGCTTTCTGCTGCCGCTGCCGCCGGCCTTGGCCTTGCCGGCTGCTCGGGCAAAAAGACGTCCGAGCCCGCCGGTTCCGATGCCGGCTCCGCCAAGTCTTCCTCTAAGAAGAAGGCTGTCGAGCTGCAGGTTTTCGCTGCTAACTCCCTCGAGAAGGCCCTTCCCGAGGTCCAAGAGCTCTACACCGACCAGACCGGCACCACCTTTGCCGACACGCAGTTTAAGGCCTCCGGCGACCTCGTTGAGCAGATGCGCGCCGGTGCCGCCGTCGACGTGCTCATCACGGCCTCCAAGGGCACCATGGACGACGCCGATGCCGCCGAGCTCGTCGACGCCGACACGCGTGAGGACATGTTCGTCAACGACCTCGTGATCATTCGCGCCGAGGGCTCCGATACCAAGGTAGAGGCCATCGCCGACGTCGCGAATCTGGACGGTAAGATCGCCATCGGCGACGCCAAGACCGTTCCCGCCGGCAAGTACGGCAACCAGGCCCTGGCCTCCGTGGGCCTCTACACCGGCACCGAGGGCGACGACGGCGATTATGCTCCCGAGATCGCCGACAAGGTCGCGCTGGCCGACAAAGTTGGTACCGCCGCCGCCTATGTGTCCACAGGCGACTGCGTGGCAGGTTTTGTCTACAGCTCCGATATTTTCCGCTACGACGGCATCGAGGAGGCCTTCGTGTGCCCCGAGGATTCGCACAAGCCCATCGTGTACCCGGGCGCCGTTGCCGATAGCTCCGAACATGCCGACGAGGCCAAGGCGTTCATCGACTTTTGCCTGTCCAACAAGAAGGCTCAGAAGATTTGGGCTAAGTACGGCTTTGAGCTTTCCGCGTAGTGCGGCTTGGCGCGATAATTCCATCGTTTTGTGTCTCACTCCGTCCTTATATTCGCTTGGAGCTTTTCGTGCTTAATAGATTCCGCATCCTTGTCGCCTGTGCTTTGACCTTCGCGCTTTGCTGGGTGCCGGGATTTGCGTTTGCTGGGGACGCTGAGGACGGGGCCCAGGTTGCTGCGACTGCTCATGGGCTTTCCTATGGGATCGAGGGTTTTGAGCGGTTGGCCAAGGGGACCGCTCGTGCCATGGAGGGCCAGCCTGAGGGCTACCGGTTTCCCGTTGACGAGGACGTGGACCTTGTAGTGGCGCCTGCTGCCGATCGCGTTGTGGTGTGGATATCGCCCAAGGCGATCGAGAGGTATGGATTGGATCCGCAGGACAACGAGTGCGTATCGGGTCTCAAGGCCCTCGTCTGTGAGCTCGACAGCGCAAACTGCATGGGAGGTGCGCAGCTGGAGGACGTGGATCTTCCTTGGTATGTCACGGCGGAAACAACGTTTGATGCCGGCGGGTATACCTATGGCTTTGACGAGCGCGGTGCGGATGGGGACCGCTATGTGGTGATTGCATCAGCCTCGGGTGATGCCAAGGGCGGCGCGCGTTGGCTTGATAGCGCTCAAATGGTAGAGGCATCGTCTGTCGTGTTGCGGGATGAGCAGGGTCCCTTGACCTCTCTGGTCTCCTTTTTGGGCGACATCGACTACCGACCGTTTTGGGTGTCCATAAAAACGAGCGGCCTTGCCCTGGTGATCGCGTTTGCACTGGGCCTGTTTGCCGCATGGAAGACCATGGGTACGACGAGCCGTATTAAGGGCTTGCTCGACTCGGTCTTTACGATTCCTATGGTGCTGCCGCCCACGGTCTGTGGCTTTCTGCTCCTCATGTTGTTTGGCCGCTCGACCGGGGTCGGTCGGTGGCTTATCGCGCACGGCGTCTCGATCGTCTTTACGTGGCCGGCGGCGGTGATCTCTGCCGTGGTGGTGTCGTTCCCGCTCGTCTATCGTACGGCACTCGGAGCCTTCGAGAGCCTTGACACGCAGATGCTCGACGCCGCGCGCACGCTGGGCTGGTCCGAGCGTCGCATCTTCACCAAACTCCTGATGCCCCTCGGTTGGCCCTCGATTGCCGCCGGTACGGTCCTCGCCTTTGCCCGCGCCATGGGAGAGTTTGGCTGCACGTTGTTCTTTGCGGGCAACTATGCCGGTATTACGCAGACCATCCCCATTGCCATCTACTTTGAGTGGATGGGCGGCAATACGTCGGTGGCCCTCTTTTGGGTCGCCGTCGTGATCTTGTTTAGCTTTCTGGTCATCCTGTTCATCAACATGTACACCGCGCATTCGCAAAAGTACCGCGAGCGTGGTCTCTCCCGTGCCGAGCGGAAGCAGGCTAAGGAGCTCGCCAGACAGGGCGATTCGCTCGACCCGGCGGGCGGTGATGCCTTGCGTATCGATCGCGAGGCGCTGGCCGAGCTCATGCGCGATGATGTGGCGCCGCAGGGAGGTCGATAAGCTATGTCGCTCGTTATGGATATTAAGAAACGTTATCCCGGGTTTGTGCTCGACATGCAGCTTGAGGCCGGCGAGGAGCGCGTGGCGCTGCTGGGCGCCTCGGGTTGCGGCAAGAGCTGCACACTGCGCTGCATTGCCGGTGTGGAGACGCCCGACGAGGGCAAGATCGTCGTCAACGGCGTGACCTTTTTTGACTCGGCGGCAGGTATTAACCTGTCGCCCCAGGAGCGCAAATGCGCCCTGCTGTTCCAAAACTATCAGCTGTTTCCCAACATGACGGTGGCCGATAACGTATGCGCCGGTGTAAAGGATGCGGGCGACGCCGCCGCGCGCAAAAAGCTCGCCGAGCGCTATCTGGGCATTTTCGGTCTGGCCGATTTTGCCGACCGCTATCCCGCGCGACTCTCGGGCGGTCAGCAACAACGTGTGGCGCTTGCTCGCATGGTGGCGGCGCATCCGGGCATTTTTATGTTCGACGAGCCCATGAGCGCGCTCGATTCCTATCTTAAGAGCGCGCTCGAACAGAACATGCTCGACCTGTTCGATGTATGCAACCGCACCGTGCTCTACGTGAGCCACGACATCGACGAAGCGTGCCGCCTGTGCCAGCGTATCTGCGTTATGCACGACGGGCATGTTGAGGAGGTCGGCTCCATCGAGGACGTGGTCCGCCGCCCACAGACGCTGGCGGCGCTGCGCCTAACCGGCTGCAAGAACACAAGCCGGGCGCGCAAGATCGGCGACGAAGAAGTTGAGGCCCTCGACTGGGGCATGACCTTTAACGTGGGTCGCGAGGTTCCCGATAACGTGGCGTACCTGGGCATTCGCGCAAGCTACTTCCATGTGGACAATCGCGCTGAGCGCGGTCGCAACAGCTACGATTTGCACGTGGCCCGCGTGAGCGATTCGCGCTTTGAGCGGCTGGTATTGCTGGACGTGCCGCGCGCTGATGCGCCCACGCGTCTGCAGTGGAAGGTCAACAAGGTGGGCGTGCCTGTCGACGAGCTGCCGCAAGCAGGCGAGACGCTGCGCATGCACTTCGATGCGAGTAGGATTCACTTGGTTTGTCGATAGCGCCGGGTAATGCCGTCGGGGATATAAGCCTCGTCGGCTTTGTCTTGCCGTTTGCCGAACGAGGAATGATAAACCCTTATCAATCGAGA
>CABVCF010000114.1 GCA_902496775.1 uncultured Collinsella sp. | reverse complement strand
CGGCGGAGATGCCAGCTGCTGCGGAAGCCCCATCGACGTCCGTCGTTGGGGTGGCCTGCGCGGCGGCTGCGGCTTTCTGCGCGTTGGCGAGGTCTTCCTGAGCAGCTGCAACTGCACGCTGCGCCTCGGCAACGTTGCGATCGAGCTCGTCGTTTTTAATGGTCATAAGCACGTCGCCCTCGTTGACGGATTGGCCTGCCTGCACGTTGATCGAATCGACCGTGCCGTCGACAGAAGGGGAGACCACTGAGGACGAAATGGGTTTGAGCTGGCCTTTCGCCTCGACCGTTGTGGTATACGTGCCCTCGGTCACCATGTCGGTCACAGGCCCGCTAGCGCCCTGAGGCTGCGTATTGACAACCAGGGTTGCGACAATGGCAATGAACGCAATGGTACCTACGACGCCGGCGGCAATACCGCGTCGAATCAGCTTTTTGCGTCGACGTTCGGCACGTTTTGCCTTGAGCTTGGCATATGCCTCTTCATCGGAAATCTCGGCCGCATCGTTCGTGCGTCCGTTCTGCTTATCGGCATGTACGTTTGTAATCAGAGGAATCGTTTCGGTGACACCTTCGGGCGTGTTCTCAGTATCATCCGGGCCCGGGGTGATGGTGGGGACATTCGGCATAGCGTCTCCTTTATAGAAAGAACCTCGATAATTATATGCGCCCACCGGTTGGGGCGGGCGCATAGGACGGTTTCTTTCGGAACTGTTAGATTGGTCGCAGCGGTTCCACGTTGTAGGAATGCGCGCGTTGCACTACGAGTGGACAACCACGCACAGGCCGACTTTGATGCAATCGTGCAGTGCCTTTGCATCGGCCAGGCGCAGGTTGATGCAACCGTGGCTGCCGCACCACTTGTACGACTCGGCATTATCAAAGCTCTTGTCGTTTTGCCAGGTGGCATCGTGGAAGCCGATCATATTGCCCTCGAACGGCATCCAGTAGCTCACCGGGCTCTCGTATTTGGGCTTACCGGTCTCGGGGTCCTTGGCTCCGATCAGGGTGCTGCCGCCGTCGTTGCTGTTGATTTGCCACACGCCCTCGGGGGTGGCGTCTTCGCCCGGTTTGCCGGAAATAAAGTTGGCCTCCCACACGATATTGCCGCTCTCGTCATAGTAGCGCGCGTGCTGCTCTGACAGGTCGACGTCGATATACGCCTTCCAGTCGGGCTCTCCCTTTGCGGTAAAGGTGTCGGCCTTCTGGGAGTACTTGATCTCGATTTCGCCGGTCTGTTTGTTGTTAATGGCGTCCTCGACCTGCTTGGCGAGCGAGCTACTGTCGATGGACCAACCAAAGTCACCGCCTTCGACGGCGCACTGCTTGCCATCGGCGCGCGTCCACCAGCGAGTGGAGCCCACGGTATTAAAGCCGTTGGCGAGCTCGGCTGCCCAGCTGCTGATCTGCGACGTATCGAGCGTGGGGTTGGCCGGATCGGCAAAGCTGATCCACTGCAATACGGAGCTGCCATCAACTTTGCCGGCATCCTCGCCGTTGAGCTTGAGGGTTACGTTGACGCCAAGGAAGTTGTTGGCGGCATCGCATGCGGCCTGAATCTGATCATCGGTCAGCGTTCCATTGAGCGGCTCATAGGCATCGTTGCCGAGCTTGGAAAGATCGACGGTCTCGGCCAGCGAGGCGAGCTCGAGCTCGGCATATTTAATGACATGCTCGCGGTTGAGTTTTTCGTTGGAGCGCGCCTTCTCGACGGTAAACTTGCCGGACTGCTCGTCATAGGAGCTATTGGCCTCGAACGTGCCCGAACGCCCCTCGTTAAACTCGTCGATGGCGGCGCCCAGATCCTTCTCAAATTTCTTTTGGTCAAAGGTGTCGGAGAGCATGGACAGGTCGACGTCTTGATCAAGATCGACTTCGTTGGAGGTAACGGCTGTTTTGGTCTTGCCGCTTAAGGATTCCACAAGGTGGACCGGCCAAATAAAGGTTTCGTTGTGGTTGATGATTTCTTTTGCAGCAGCTTCACCGTCGACGATGGGTTCATCGGACTCGGGCTGATAGGTCCAGCTAAAGTCATCGCCTGTCACGGTGAGCTTATAGTGCTTCCAAGCCGAGTTGACCTTGGTGGCGGCAGACGAAGCGTTGGAGAACGAGACGTCTACGCCGGCGATGGTGGTGTTGGGGTAGGCTACCTGCGAAAATGCTACGACGCCTACGATATAGACAATGACGATTAGACCCAGGACGACAAAGAGCGTCGTCTTTTTGCCCGACTTTTTGTTCTCGGCGGGTTTGCGCGCGGGGCCACGATCGCCTCGAGCGTGCGTGGGGGGCTGCTTGGGCGCATTGCCGTTTGCCTGGCGTTGCTGACGTTGTTGACGCTGCTGTCGCTGTTGGTTCGGGCGTTGGGAAGCGTTTGCCGCACCACGCTGCTGACCGTGGCTCGGCGCGATAGGACGCGGCGACTGAACGCCGCCGGTGTGCCTGCTCGGCTGCTGCGGATCGGGAATCAGTTGAGTTCGATCGTTTTGCAACATCGTATGCATATCCTTCGATTTTCGCCTTGCGGTTCATCGTGTTTTTACTGGGCTTGCATTATAGCGATTGCCCTACTGTTTGTGGTACGGAAACGGTGGCATTCAAAAGAGGTGGGACATTTGTCCCACCTTTGAGTCATTCTTTGCCGTTATCCGCATACACCGCATTTTGCACAGGCCGAAAGTGCGGCCGGAGCCTGCGCGATGCCGCCCTTTGCCGTCTCGCGCAGCGTGGCCGGCAACGCGTGGCCCACCGAGAGCATGACGTGTGCCATTTGGTCAAACGGCACCAGACTCTTAATGCCGGCGAGGGCGAGTTGTGCCGAGCTAAAGGCCGCTGCCACGCCGATGGCGTTGCGGTTTTGGCAGGGCACCTCCACGAGGCCACCTACGGGGTCACAAACGAGGCCCAGCAGGTTACTCAGTGCGATGGAGCTGGCATCGAGCGCCTGCTCGGGCGTGCCGCCGAGCATCTGCACCAGCGCGGCGGCAGCCATGGCGGCGGCGCTTCCGACCTCGGCCTGACAGCCGCCCTCGGCGCCGGCAACGCAGGCGCTTGTGGTGAGGTTGAGGCCGATTGCGGCGGCGCAGTAGAGGGCATCCATGACCTGCTCGTCGTCGAGCTGCAGGCGATCGGCGAGTGCCAGCACGCAGCCGGGTACAACACCCGCGGAGCCTGCCGTGGGGGCGGCGACGATCACGCCCATGGTGGCGGAGCGTTCGAGCACGGCCATCGCGCGGGCCACGGCATCGGTCTGAACGGGGCCCATCAGGCTTGCGCTCAAATCGTTGCGGCTGGTGGCATCGACGAGTTTGGCCTCGCCGCCGATAAGCCCACCGAGTGATCGCTGCGGATTGGCGATGGGGGCCGTGGTCTCCTCGCGCATGACGTCGAGCACGCGGCGCATGGCGGCGACGGCGTGGGCCTCGCCGGTCAGACGCGCCTCACGAACGGCCATGACGGCGCCGATGCTGAGCCCCATTTCCTCGCACGCATCGAGCAGCTGCTCGCCGTCGTCGAAGATTTCCTTGGCCGAGACGCCGGGAGAGAGCGACGAGGCAGAACCGGGGAGCTCGATAAAGGTCGCGTAATCGACATTGTCGAGCTTGCGCAGCATGGGGACGACGGTGTCGTCGGGCGCGCCGTCGGTCTCAAAGACGGAGTAGGCCTGGCCGCCCACTTCGGTGCGGTAGGTGCGGCAGAAGGCGATGTTTACGTGGGCGTAGGCGAGCAGGTTGGTGAGCGCGGCGAGCACGCCGGGGACGTCCTTGTGCGCCACGAAGAGCGTGGAATACATGCCCGAGATGTCGACGCCGACGCCGTTAATGCGGCTGATGCGCATCTTGCCGCCGCCCAGGCTCTCGCCGCGGACCTGTGCCGTGGCGCCCGTGTCGTCGACCATTTCGATGTCGACGGTGTTGGGGTGGATGAAGGCGTCGTCGCCCTTGATGTCAAAGTGATATTCGAGGCCCTGCTCGCGCGCGAGGTCGAAGGCCTGCTTGATGTTCTCGTCATCGGTGTCGAGGCCCAGGATGCCCGCGACGAGCGCACGATCGGTGCCGTGGCCGCGGTAGGTGTGGGCGAAGGAGTTCCACAGGCCAAAGGTGACTTTGGTGATGCGGCCTTCCAGCAGGCTGGCAGCAACTTGGGCGCAGCGCAGGGCGCCGGCGGTGTGCGATGAACTGGGGCCGACCATGACGGGGCCCAAGATCTCGAATGCCGAGGTCGTAGCTAGTGTTTGCGGCTTGCCTGCCATGGGTGCTCCTTATCTATCCCGTCGTCCCGAGGGGCGGGGCATACTCTGTCCCGCCGTTCCGAGGGCTTTAGTATTTGGTCGCCTGCTCGGACAGTCCTGCTCGCACGGAGGCCACATTAAGTGGCCTCCGGCTCGTGCGGAACTCGCGATCGACCAAATACTAAAGCCCTCGGAACTTAGGATACATGGTTGGAGTCGCTCTGCTGCAAAATTTATCGGCCTGTGATTTATTCCATGTCCCAGGTAGGCTCATCTTCACGACCTTTAAATAAAAATAGAAGTACCGGTTGGGGCCGGTACTTCTTTTGGTGCGTCGATATTTGGTTGTAGCTTTTGCCGTTGGCTTACAGGCCGCAGGCTGCTTTGAGTTCTTCGACTCGGTCGGTTTTCTCCCAGGTGAAGTCGGCGTCTTCTCGGCCGAAGTGACCGTAGGCTGCCGTCTTTTCGTAGATGGGGCGACGCAGGTCTAGGTCGCGGATGATGGCGCCTGGGCGCAGGTCGAAGGTCTTCTCTACGGCCTCAACGATCGTGTCCTCGGCTACCTTGGCGGTTCCGAAGGTGTCGACCATGATTGAAAGGGGCTTGGAAACGCCGATGGCGTAGGCAAGCTCGACTTCGCAGCGGTCGGCCAGACCGGCGGCGACCACGTTCTTGGCGACCCAGCGCGCGGCATACGCGGCGGAGCGGTCGACCTTGGTGCAGTCCTTTCCGCTAAAGG
>CABVCF010000113.1 GCA_902496775.1 uncultured Collinsella sp. | reverse complement strand
CGCCCGCGAAAAAGATACGCGCGAGCTCGTGGGAGGCCAGCATCATCGAACACCGCCGATCGCTTGCGGAAAGACGTGCTCCATTACAAAGCGGCCGCCCTCGATACGGGCGAGCGCCTTGAGCCCGCCATCGAGCACCAGCGCAAACGGAGCCTTCGACGAATCGAAGCGCCCAAGCGCACGCTCAATAGGGATACGACGTCCGCACAGCAGATCGTCGGCAAGATTACCCGGCAAGTCGACGCGCGTGGCGCCCAGTGCCGCAATGGGATCCAGGGCAAAGCCGGCAGCGGACTCGGCAGAAAGTTCCTCGACCGCATGGCAGACACCGATGGAAACAACGCCGGAGGCCGTACGGCGCAGTGCGGAAATATGTGCAGCGTTGTCGCAGGCACGGCCCAAATCGCGAGCGAGCGCACGGATGTAGGTGCCCTTGCTCACCGAAAACGCCACGGTCCAAACGCAAGCGTCGCCCTCGCCGCTCACGGCAATCAGATCGGCGGAATATACCTCGACCGGACGCGGGGGCAACTCAACGGCATTGCCCTCGCGCGCAGCCTTATAGGCACGCACGCCGTTGACAGAAATGGCCGAAAACGCCGGCGGCACCTGCATCTGAGGGCCCAACATAGCGCACAGGCGCTCGCGGGCATAGGCCGGATCGCGCAGGTCGGCGGCAATGGGCACTGTGCGGACGGCCTCGCCTTCCGCATCATCGGTATTGGTCTCGACGCCAAACGAAATGTCGGCGACGTAGCTTTTGGTATCGAGCGTAAGCATGCCCAGCAGACGCGTTGCCTGCCCCACGCCCACCACCATGACACCCGATGCCATGGGGTCGAGCGTTCCGGCATGACCGACGCGCCGCTCATGGAGGGCGCGTCGGCATTGCGAAACAACGTCATGAGACGTGCAGCCCACCGGCTTATCGACGGCGAGCAGCATATTAAGTTGAGAAGGTGTACGACGAGCCATGTACCATCCAAAAAGTTAGAGCTCGACGGTCACCGAAGCGGGATCCTCCCCTACCAGCTCGGCCAGCATGGGAAGTGCCGTGGTGAGCGTCTCGGAAATCGTTCCGGCGTTGGTAAAGCCGGCGGCAGCGTGGTGCCCACCTCCGCCAAAATTGGCCGCAATCTCGGAAACATCAAGTTCGCCCTTGGAGCGCAGGTTGCCGCGCACCTTAGTATCCCCCTCGATGCCCTTAAGAAACAGGCAGACCTCGACACCCATCACCGAGCGCACCACATCGACCAGGCCGTCGCACTCATCAGAGGTGACGCCGCATTCCTTAAGGTCACTTTCGTACGCGTAGCTATACGCCACGCGCCCGTGCGCGACCGTCTTGATGCGACCCATGACGATGGACTTGAGGTGCAAGAACTCGACACGCATGCTCTGATAGACCTCGAGCGCGACGCGTGCCGGATCGGCACCGTGCGCCACCAGACGCGAGGCGGCATGAAACGCTGCGGCGTCGGCGTTCTGATACTGAAAACGACCGGTGTCGGTGACCAGGCCGCACAGCAGGCAGGTAGCGATACTGTCGCTTGCGGTAATGCCGCAATCGGCCAAAAATCGGTCGATAATCATGGCGCAAGCAGCAGCATTGACGCACCTAAGGCTGACCTCGGCAAACTCCTCGCGCGCCGGGTGATGGTCAAAGCACGCCACGTGGGCCGAACGGCGCAGCACCTCGGCGGAGTTATTGAGGCGCTCGACGACCGGCACGTCTACCGAAATGAACAGGTCCGGGTTGCCGCTGTAGGCAGATGCCGGCACCAGCAGGTCGGCGCCCTCCATAAAACGGTAGATGCGCGGAACAGGATCGTCGTCTGCCAGCAGCAGGGCGATGTCCTTGTCGGGGAACACCTTCATAAGCGAAAGGCCCAGGCCCAACACGGAGCCCAGGGCATCGCCGTCGGGAGAGGTGTGACCCGAGATCGCAATGGAGGACGCATCCTCGATGAGCTCGAGGATGCGTCGTTTAATATCTGCAGACTCGCACGAGGCGAGGTCGGCGGAATTAGTCATCTAAAGCTGCCTCCTGGGCGGCATCCGCTATGGGGTAGCCGTCCTCGTCCTTTTCGATCGCAAGCGTGGCCGGAACGTTTTCCAGCGCACGCGTGATGCGCTCGGCCTCATCGGTCGAGCGATCGATGCGAAAATCGAGCTCGGGCGTGACGCGCCAATCGAGCGAGCGGGCCAACAGGCTACGAATGCGGCCCTTGGCGCTGGCGAGCGCCTCCATGACCTCGTCGTAGCGGCTCGCGTCGCATGACACGTACACGCGCGCGAACGAACGGTCCACCGCGACCTCGACCGCGGTCAAGGTGACCAGGTCGAGACGCGGATCGGAAACCTCAAAGAGCAGAATATAACCGAGCTTCTCGCGAAGCTGCTCGCCCAGACGGCGGGTTGCCTGCGTTTGCTTCATAGCGCTACCCCCTACTCGGTACGGGCAACCTGGTCGATGCGGTAACCCTCGATCTGGTCGCCGGGCTTGATGTCCTGGAAGTTCTCCAGGCCAATGCCGCCCTCGGAACCGCTCTTGAGGCTCTTGGCCTCGTCCTTGTAGTGGCGCATCGAGGCGATCTTGCCGTTGAAGACCACAATGCCGTCACGCACCAGGCGCACGGAATCGGTCGCGGCGATCTCGCCCTCCTCGACGCGGACACCGGCGGCGATGCCGACTTTGGGCACCTTGAAGGTGTCCAGGACGGTCGCAGTGCCCGTGGAGACCTCAACCTCGGTGGGCTTGAGCATGCCGATACGGGCAGCGTCGAGGTCCTCGAGGCACTTGTAGATGACGTCGTAGCAACGGATCTCGACGCCCTCGCGCTCGGCGGCGGAGCGGGCCTTGCCGTCGGGACGAACGCCAAAGCCGATGATGATGGCGTTGGAAGCGTCGGCCAGGACGACGTCGGTCTCGTTGATGGCGCCGACCGCGGAGTGGATCGTGTTGATGCGGACCTCGGACTGATCCATCTTGTCGAGCGAGTCCTGAAGGGCCTCGATGGAACCCTGGACGTCGGCCTTGATGATCAGGTTGAGCTCCTTGACCTCGGCGTCGGCGATGGTCTCGAAGAGGTTCTCGAGCGTGACGTGCTTCACGCGGCTCTGCTCCTCGATACGGGCCTTGAGCGAACGCTCGTCGGCCAGCGCACGCGCCTCGCGCTCGTCCTCGAAAACGCGGAACTCGTCGCCGGCGTTGGGGACGGACTGCAGGCCCAAGATCTCGACGGCGTCAGAAGGACCGGCCTCGGTAACGGCGTTGCCCTTGGGGTCGAGCATGGCACGGACGCGGCCATAGGTGAGGCCGGCGACCAGCGTGTCGCCCACGTGCAGGGTGCCGCGGGTCACGAGCACGGTGGCAACCGAGCCGCGGCCCTTATCGAGCTTAGCCTCGAGGACGTTGCCCGAAGCGAAAGTATCGGGGTTGGCCTTGAGCTCGAGCACGTCGGCCTGGAGCAGCACGGTCTCGAGCAGGTCGTCGATACCGATCTTCTGCTTGGCCGAGATGTTGACGAACATGTTCTGTCCGCCCCACTCCTCGGGGATGATGCCGTACTCGGTGAGCTCCTGGCGCACGCGGTCGGGGTTGGCGCCCGGCTTATCGATCTTGTTGACGGCGACGACAATGGGTACGCCAGCGGCCTTGGCGTGGTTGATCGACTCGATGGTCTGAGGCATGACGCCGTCGTCGGCAGCCACGATCAGAATGACGATGTCGGTCACCTTGGCGCCACGGGCACGCATGGCCGTAAAGGTGGCGTGGCCCGGGGTATCGATGAAGGTGATCTTGCGGTCGTTGATCATGACCTGCGAAGCGCCGATGGCCTGGGTAATGCCGCCCGCCTCGCCGGCAGCGACGCCGGTGTGACGGATGGCGTCGAGCAGGCTCGTCTTGCCGTGGTCGACGTGACCCATGACGGTGACGACCGGGGCGCGCGGCTTAAGGTCGGCGGGATCGTCGTAGAACGAGAAGGTGTTCTCCTCCTCGGGGGTGATGATCTTGATCTGACGGCCCAGGTCGTCGGCAACGAGCTCGACGAGGTCGTCGGACATGGACTGCGTCATCGTGAGCGGCGTGCCCAGCAGGAACAGGCGCTTGATGATGTCGTTGGCCGGAACGTCGAGCGCCTCGGCGAGCTCCTGGACGGTAACGCCCTGGGAGACCTTGATGGCGTCGAGGTCCTCGGGGTTCACGCCCTGGGCCAGCGCCTCCTCAATCTTGCGCTCTTCCTGAGCCTTTGCGGCCTCGCGCTCGCGCTTCTCCTTGCGCTTTTTGCGGCGACCAGTGGACTCGCGAGAGGCCTCCTCGACGGCGGCACGAGCCTCCTCGAGCGCCTTCTCGCGGCTGTACTCCTCGGCCTCACGCGCCATGCGGCTGTAGTGGTCCTCATCGTTGCCGTGACCGCCCTTGCGTTTCTTGCCCTTGCCCTGCTTATCGGGGTTGGGGAAGTCCATGCCGGCAGCGACGTTGTTGCTGGCGTTGGTGCGATGGCTGTGCGGACGGCTCTCGGAGGCGTTGCGATCGGAGTTGTTGTCGGAGGCGTTGCGATCGTTACGACGGCCACCGCGACGGTCGTTGTTGCCGCCACGACGGTTGCCGCGCTCGGCAGCGCGCTCGGCCTTGGCCTTCTCCTCGGCGTCCTTCTTCTCCTTGAGCACGGTCTCCTGTGCGGCGATCTGGTCGAGAAGCGAACGGAAACGCGAACCGGAGTCGGAAGCGGGAACGGCGCGGCGCTGGGCCTCGCGGGCAGCCTCCTCCTTCTCGCGGGCAAGGCGCTCCTGCTCGGCCTTCTTCTTGGCCTCGGCCTCGGCACGGGCGGCCTCCTCGGCAGCCTGGGCGGCAGCGAACTGGCGGCGCTCCTCCTCGCGTGCCTTCTCGGCGGCGATGCGCTCGCGCTCGGCCTCGGCAGCGCGCGCTGCCTCCTCGGCGGCGGCTGCCTCCTCCTCGGCCTGCTTGGCGGCCTCGACTTCCTTGGCGCGGGCCTCGATCACCGAGGCGAGCTGCTTGCGGACCATGGCGACGTAAGCGTCCTCCAAAGCGGAGGAAGCGGACTTAGCGGGAATCTTCATTTCGGCGAGATGACCCATCAGTTCCTTGGAGGTCATGCCGAACTCTTTGGCCAGGGTGGACACACGGACTTTTGCCATATGACTTCACCTACCCTTTCTGGCACCTTGGGTGCCTAGAGACTGAACGAGCGTGGGG
>CABVCF010000112.1 GCA_902496775.1 uncultured Collinsella sp. | reverse complement strand
AGAAATAAGGTCTTTCTCTTGGAGGAAGTGGTCTTGTGAATGCTCGAGATATTACCGTTGCCGCCGTCGCGTTGATGCTTGGCTGCCTTGGTCCCACGGCCGCGCTCGTCGCGGGCATGCAGGGGACATGCGGGGCTGCTCCTATCGTGGTCGGCGTGCTAATCGCGGCCACGCTGCTGGGAAGCGCCGGTGTTGTCCTTTGTCGCGACGATGAGGACGAGGTTCCGGAGTCGCAACGCTAGCTGTTGTGAGATTGACCGCCGGTCATAGACGAAGATGAAAGCCGCCGTAAGGGGAGTGCTCCTTGCGGCGGTTTTGCTGTTAAGGCTGTTGAATGCGGCGCGTTGGCGCTACCAGCTTTTCTCGATATCGCGGATGCGCTGATAGAGCCATTCGTTCTGCGGAACCTGGATATCGTGCTTGGCCGCGAGGCGGCGGACGGTGCCCGCGAACTCCTCGACCTCTGTTTTGCGCTGCGCGATGCGGTCCTGAGCCATTGAGGGCATACCGGCGGGGTCGATTCCCTCGATGAGGTGCACCATCTGCGTCAGGTCTGCCTCGGTCAGCCCAACGCCCTCGGCGTTGGCGACCGCAAGCGTTTCGCGCATGGCGGAAACAAAGCAGCGACGCTGCTCGGAGCCCGGCTCCGTGGCGCTTCCGTAGGTCCCGCCGTAGGCCATGCAGGTCTGGTTGATGCCGTCGTTGAGCATGAGTTTGGCCCACATGCGGTGCGCAATGTCGCTCTCGACGGTATGGGCAATACCGCAGCGCGTGTAGAGCTCGTCAATTGCGGTGATGGTTGCGGGATCCGTACCGGCCGCCGCGCCAAAGCGGATTTCGCCAGTGTTGGTAAAGGTGAGCTCTCCGTTGAGGAACACGGCGTCCATGCCCTGGCAGATACCCAGGACGGTATGCTCCCAGCCAAAGCGCTCGGCAATCTTTTGCTCGCTCGTGATGCCGTTGCACAGCGAGGCGATGAGCGTGTTGGGTCCCACGACGCGCTCCATAGTCTTGAGTGCTTGGTCGAGACCGGTGGTCTTGACCGTCAGGATGACCAGATCGGCAGGCGTTGCCTCGCTGGCGCGGACGGACGTGAGCTCGCAGGGTTCGCCGTTGATGGTGAGCGCGTCGTTCGCGTGACGCTCGAAACGAGCATCATCCATGACGTATTCGACGGCATCGTTGCCGAGGGTCTTGGCAATCATACTGCCGTAGAGCAGGCCCACGCCGCCCTTGCCGATAAAGGCGACCTTGTTGATCTGCATGTGAATCATCTCCTCACAAAAAGGCGCCCGCGTGCGGGGCGCCTGATGGATTGTATGCCGCTGGGGCATGAAGCGTGCACCGGAGGCTGAATTTAGAAGAACAAACGCATGGGAACTTACGCTGCAGGGCAGACTGCAAAAACGCGTGCGGGGTATCCGACACCATCGCGGACCTTAGGGAAGGTGCAGAAGATGACGGCGCCCGTGGCGGGAAGCTCGTCCAGATGGTCCATGACCTCGATCTGGTAACGGTCGACCGAGAGGATGTATTGTTCGCCGGGGTAGGGGTGGGCGTCCTCACGCGTGGTCACGCTCGCCTCCTTTCATCGGGCTTTTTGCTGATGTTAAAGCGGTTCCGTGACAGCTCGATTTCTGCTGCGTTACGATACGTTCTCGATTGCGATTCCACGATGTTTCGGCCGCGTGACCATTGTGTTTCGCCTTGCCGGGGCGCTGATGGCGAAGGGAGGGGCCGTGCAATACCGCGTTGACCCCAAAAGTGGTAACCGAATATCCGCTCTGGGTCTGGGCTGCATGAGATTTCCCGGTGCGCCGGGACGTCCGGATGCGAAGACAGCCGATGCCATCATTTCCCGTGCGGTGGATCAGGGGATTAATTATCTGGATACTGCATATCTCTATCCCGGTAACGAGGCGTGCGTGGGTGCCTCACTTGAGCGCTTGGGGCTGCGCGACCGTGTGTTGCTGGCGACTAAGCTGCCGCATACTTCGTGCAAGTGCGCGGAGGATTTCGACCGGTTTTTCGACGAACAACTGCGCCGCCTGCGAACCGACCATATCGACTATTACCTCATGCACAACATCACCTCGCCCGCCCAGTGGGAACGTGTAGTGGCGTTGGGCATCGAGGACTGGATCGCGCGTCAAAAGGCGGCGGGGCGCATTCGTCAGATTGGTTTTTCGTATCACGGCAGCGCGGCGGATTTCTTGACGATGCTTGACGCATATGACTGGGATTTTTGCCAGATACAGTACAACTATGCCGGCGAGCGTTACCAAGCGGGAACGGCAGGACTCATGGCGGCTGCGGAGCGCGGGCTCGCGGTGTTTGTGATGGAGCCGCTTTTGGGCGGGCGTCTGGCGGGAAAGCTGCCGCCGCGGGCCCGCGCTGTGCTCGAGAGCGCCCGTGATCCGCATTTGCGCACCCCCGCCGCCTGGGGACTTTCGTGGGTGTGGAATCATCCCCAGGTGACGATGCTGCTATCGGGTATGACCGATACCGCGCAAGTGGATGAGAACGCGGCGTTGGCCGATCGGGCCCTGTCGGATTCGATGACAGCTACTCAGCTCGATGCCATCGCGCACGTGCTGACGGAGTTTGAAAAATCGAATCGCGTGCCCTGCACGGGATGTGGCTATTGCATGCCGTGTCCTAAAGGCATCAATATCCCTGGATGTTTTGCCGCCTACAACGCAAGCTATGCGCACAGCTGGTTTACGGGTCTATCGCAGTACTTTACGGCGAGCGCGGTGCGCACAAGCGAGCCCAAGTTGGTGAGCAATTGCGTCAAATGCGGCAAATGCGCGCGGCACTGCCCACAGCACATCGATATCCCCGGTCGCTTGGACGACGTACGCCGCCGTTTTCAGCCTGGCCCCGTGACGGCGGTGCTTAAGGCCTTCGGCAAAACGCGCTCCTCATGACCCTTTTATAACGTGCGGTGGAATAGTTCCTGTTTGCGGCAGAATAAGGCACCAACAGGAACTATTCCACCGCAACTGAAGGGGGCTGTCGTGGGCCATCGGGATTCATGTGATGATTTGCGTGAGGTTTGTTGGGGCGTTTTGGGCGCTGGACACATTTCGTATCGATTTGCATCGTCGCTCAAGGAGGTGGACGGGGCACGGATTGTGGCTGCCGCCGGTCGCACTCCTTTGCATGTTGAGGAGTTTTGCAGGGCGTTTTCGATTGATGCCGCGCACAGTTATGCCACGGCTGACGATAACGGCGATGCGGCTTATGATGCGCTGATTGCCGACCCCGATGTCGACGCAATCTACTTGGCTCTTCCGCATGGCATGCATGCGCATTGGGTCTGTCGGGCACTGCGCGCGGGAAAGGCCGTACTGTGCGAAAAGCCGGCCGTTTTGAATGAAGAAGAGGCCCGTGCGATCGCCTCTGTTTCCCGTGAGTGCGGCGTGCCGTTTATGGAGGCGATGAAAAATCGGTTTTGTCCGATGCGTACTCGCGTGAAGGGCTTGCTTGCGTCGGGCGAGCTCGGCCGTATCGTTTCGATCGAAAGCGTGCAAAAACTCGATTATGGTGAGCCCCCTTCGAGTTATCTGCTCGATCCGTTGCAGGGTGGCTGTCTATATGACATGGGCTGCTATGCGGTCGGGTGGTTTGAGGATCTGCTTGCGGGCGCTTGCGATGTTTCGTCTCGTGAAGTTCGCTGGCGTGACGTATCGGGCGGCCGCGTGGATTGGGCCGATGAGATCCATATGAGTGTCGGCGGTATACCCATTCGTATGGTGTGCGACGGCAAAGCAGCATATGAAAGCCGCTTAACGATTGCCTGCGAGTGGGGCTCGTTGGAAATCGAGCGCCTCCATCGCCCCGAGCTCGCCCATGTGAAGTACTCCGACGGACGAATGCTCGAAATAAATGCCTCGTTTGAGGTCGATGATTTCTACGGCGAAATCCAGCATGCGACCCAGCTCATCCGGTCGGGGAAACTCGAGAGTCCCGTCATGCCCCTTGCCGCCACACAGCGCTGCGCGCGCATTATCGATGCAATCCGTCTAGCCCTCTAGGGCTTGGCGCTGACGCGTAGGGGATCATGACGCCGGCGTCCGTGGCCGTAGTGCTTGGTGGCCCGCATCTCTGATGCCTCTTTTATAACTTGCGGCGGAATAGTTCCCGTTTGCGGCAGAATAGGGGCCAGACAGGAACTATTTCACCGCAACTGATGAGGGGGAGCTGGGGATGCTGACGATCGGGTGCCATCTTTCGACGACGAAGGGCTATCGGGCGATGGGGAAGACGGCGCTGTCTATTGGCGCCAATACCTTTGCATTCTTTACGCGCAACCCGCGCGGCGGCAAGGCGAAAGACCTTGACATGGATGACGTGGCGGCCCTGCGCGAGCTTATGGAGCAAAACGACTTTGGCCCGCTCGTGGCTCATGCCCCGTATACCTACAACCCCTGCTCGGCCAAAGAGCGGGCGCGCGAGTTTGCCCTGGAGGCCATGGCGGAGGACCTGCGGCGCATGGAAGCGCTGCCCGGCAACTACTACAACTTCCATCCCGGCGCGCATGTGGGGCAGGGCTCCGACGCCGGCATTCAGATGATCGTCGACACCCTGTGCCAGGTCATGTTTGAGGGCCAGCAGACGACGGTGCTGCTCGAGACCATGGCCGGCAAGGGCACCGAGGTGGGCCGCAGTTTTGAGGAACTGGCGCTCATCATCGAGGGCGTTGCCGACAAGCGCCCCGAGCTGTCGGCCAAGTTGGGCGTTTGCCTGGACACCTGCCATGTGAATGACGCCGGCTATGACATCGTCCACGATCTTGACGGTGTGCTCGACGAGTTCGATCGTGTGGTGGGTATCGAGCGCCTGCGCGCCGTGCATATCAATGACTCCAAGAATCCCTGCGGCGCCCATAAAGATCGCCACGAGTGCATCGGCAAGGGCTACCTGGGTAGTGAAGAGTTTGGCGGCGGTATGCAGGTTATGCAGAATATTGTATCGAATGGCCGCTTGCGCGCATTGCCATTCATTCTGGAGACACCGAACGAACTTGCAGGTTATGCGGCTGAAATCAAACTGTTAAGGTCGTTACAGCAGTAATGACTGTTACAAAGTGGAGTGTTCCATTCACGTTATGGGTTTGTTTCAATCAGTTTTCTAATTGCAGATTCTCCCAAGCGGGTGCATAATAGCCATCAGTTTTTGCAGACCTCTGAATCACGTGGGGTCATTGGAAGGAGACTGATTATGAAGCTGAAGAAGCTTGGCGCATTTGCCGCCACGGGTG
>CABVCF010000111.1 GCA_902496775.1 uncultured Collinsella sp. | reverse complement strand
CTGCTCGCGCTCGTCGTGACCGCCGCCCAAGCCAGCTCCGCGCTGACGTCCCACGGCATCGATCTCATCGATGAAGATGATCGACGGGGCCTGGGACTTGGCCTCCTTAAAGAGGTCACGCACACGGCTGGCACCGACACCTACGAACATCTCGACAAAGTCGGAACCCGAGATGCTAAAGAACGGCACGCCCGCCTCGCCGGCAACGGCCTTGGCCAGCAGCGTTTTACCGGTGCCCGGAGGGCCAACCAGCAACACACCACGCGGGATCTTGGCGCCCAATTTGCGATAGCGATCCGGATCGCTCAAAAAGTCACGGATCTCCTCGAGCTCCTCGACTGCCTCGTCCACGCCTGCAACGTCTTCAAACTTGACCTTGGGGCGTGTGGCCTCGTTGGTCTTGGCGTTGGTCTTGCCAAACTGCATGTTCCTGTTGTTGGCGCCCATCATCTGGCGCATAAAGTAGAACATGATGGCGATAAGGGCGATCGTCGGAAGCACACTCATCGCCAAGTCGCCCCAAAAATCGGGATCGTTGGTGTTGACGATGTACTTGGTATCAGGGTGCTCCGCCATGAGCTCGGCAAGCGAATCGGAGCCGACATAGGTCGAAGAGAAGCTCTTGAGCTCGCTCGTATCGCCCTTGTCCTTCTTCGTCTTCCAGTAATGACCCGTCACGCTTCCGTCTTGAACCGTATAGGTCAGATCTTCGACGCGATCCTGCTTGATGGCGCTGACCATCTCGCTCGTCGCGAGCTTAACGGTATTGCTGGAGCTGGCAAAGCCGGAGCCCATGTTAAAGAAGGCGTAGCCCAGAAGCGCGCAAGCCAAAATAAAATACAGCCAGCCCGTACGCGTGGGCTTCTTGCCTCCGGGCATCCCCGGGATCTTTGGGTCCCGGGGAGTCTGGGAATTGTTATCGTTACGGTCGTCGGGCATCTTACGAATAAACCTCCGGTTTCAAAATGCCCAGATACGGAAGGTTGCGATAGCGCTCGGCATAGTCGAGGCCGTAGCCCACCACAAAGGCATCGGGGCAATGGGTTCCAACATACTTGGGCGTGATGGCCGAGACGCGGTCCTCAACGTCCTTCCACAGGAAGGCGGCGACCTCCAGAGAAGCGGGCTTGCGGCTCTCGAGGTTCTTCATCAGATACTTGAGCGTCAGGCCCGAGTCCAGAATGTCCTCGACGATCAGCACGTCGCGACCGCGGATGTCGATATCCAGGTCCTTAATGATACGCACGATACCCGAGGACTTCACACCGTCGCCGTAGCTCGAAACAGCCATGAAATCGATGTTGGTCGGCAGCTCGATCTTACGCATCAGGTCGCCCATAAAGACCACGGCGCCGCGCAGGACCGCAATCAGCACCAGATCCTTACCCGCGTAGTCGCGCGTAATCTCCTCGCCCAGGCGAGAGACGATACCGTCGATATCCTCCTGCGTGAGCAGAACCTTCTCGATATCCGGATGTTGAGAAGCCATGACAACCCTTTCTTGTGCTTATCGCCCACACACCGCCGTATGGACGCGAACTACACATTCTAGCAGCGCACGGGGTAAATTTACCAGCCCGTGCGCCATCAGCGCGGGAATACCGTCAACGTCGCACAGAATAGCAGGCGTGGGACGCTATTCCGCATCGACCACGCGGAGCAGATATGCCACGCGCGTTGCGGCCGTGCACTTAAAACGCTCGTCCGCGCGAACTCCGGCGACCCACACCACGGCGCCCCCCGGCGCCGTCCTCACCATGGGCACGCCGGCGCGCTCGGAAACGGGAATGCGAGCCTCACCTAGCAAATCGGATACTTTCTTGCTTCGGCCACTCATCCCTAACGGGCACATCACGTCTCCCGGCGCGGGACCGTCCACCCACAGGCGCGCCAATCGCGCCTCGGCAGGGATCTCGCCACGCGAGCCCGCCAGGATCCGCTCACTATCGCTGTCGGCAAAACCCAGGGCAGCCGCGTCTACCAAAGCTGCCACTTCCCCGGCAGCCGCAAGCTCACGGGCGCGGCACACGATATCGCATCCCGGCTCAACAGCCATCGGTTCTGTGACCAGCATACGTCCCCCGCCCAACGGCAAACGGCCGGGTACGGTAACCCAGTCCGCGACCAGGCCCTCGCGAGCCGCCGGCGCCTTAAACGCCAGCATGCCAAACTCAATGCGTGCGTCAATCCCCGCCGGAAGCGTGACCGAGCCGGTGCCCTCGGCAACGCAGGAAAGGACTCGCTCCACATGTCGCATCTCGGGACGAGCGTCCGGATCGATGCGCCTAATCGCCAGTCGCACGATGCGCCGCGCGATTACCACCTCGGCCGCAGCCAGGCGCCTGGCATCGAGCACCAGCGCACCCGCTGCCTCTTTGCGCAAACAGCTTCGAAACGCCTGTGCCGAAAGCTGAGACAAAAACGCGTCCTCATCGCCTAAGATCTCGCAGGCGGCGCCAATCGTCTTGCAGACGCTCGCGTTGCGCTGCGCCACCACTGGCATTACTCGATGGCGCACGTAGTTTCGCAGATACGAGATATCCTCATTGCTCTCGTCTTCACGCCACGGCTGACCATGTACCTGTAGATAGCCCACGAGCTCGCCATGAGTTAGGTCGAGCAAGGGACGTACCACGATATTCCTCCGGCGAGGAATGCTCGATAGGCCAGCGGGCCCCGAACCCTTAATCGCGTTCATCAAAAACGTTTCCGCGCGATCCGAAGACGTGTGCGCGGTGCAGATACGAGCCGCCGTTCGCGGTGCCCCCGTCTGGGCGCAGAGCTCGCGAACATACCTCCGCGCCGCGGCATAGCGCACTTCGCGGGCCGCGGCCTCAATATTGCCCGACTCCCCATCAAAATAAGCGTGCTCCACGCACAGCGGTAAACCATATTTCGCGCAGAGCTCACGCACAAAGGCCTCGTCGCCATCGGACGCCTTGCCGCGCAGATGATGGTTTACATGCAGCACATGCAGGCGCTCGCGAGCAATGGGGGCAACACCGCGTCCGTCTTGGATATCCAGCTTTGATGTGCACGCCATAAGAAGCAGTGCCGTCGAGTCCGCGCCGCCTGATACCATGAGCACGACAGGAGCAGCCTGCTGCCTCGTTCGGGTCTCATCGACTGCCCCGGGCACGGCATGGTGTCCGTAATGCTGTGATACCGTTGGCATTTGCTTCCTCCTCTATTCGTCCGCACCCATTGTATCCTTTGGAATCTTATGTCTCGTCTGCACCTTCATATCCTCGGCAGTGGCTCTAAAGGCAACTGCGCACTCATCGAGGGCCCGCAGGGGCTCATTATGGTCGATGACGGACTGTCTCGCCGCGAGACATTAAAGCGCATGGCAGAACTGGGGCTCTCGACAGACAACGTCTCGGCTCTTCTCATTACTCATGAGCATAGCGATCACATCAAGGGCCTCGATGTCTGGTGCAAGCACTGGCACGGCCCCCTCTTTGCCAGCAGGGGCACTCTTTCGAACAAAGAAAATCTTTCGCATCTGCCTGTCGAGGAATTCGATCCCGGTGACACCCTATCCATTGCCGGCATCCACGTGCAAACCTACTCAACATCACACGATGTCATCAATCCAGTCGGTTATCGATTCGACGCCCTCGATGATTCCATCGGCTTTGCCACCGACACCGGAGAGCTATCGAGCCAAGCCATGAACACCCTCAAAGATTGTCGAGTCCTCGCGCTCGAAAGCAACCATGATGTGACCATGCTGCGCGAGGGAGAATATCCCCGCTTTCTTCAGGAGCGCATCCTGTCTGCAAGGGGACACCTCTCCAATGGCCAAGCCGCCGAAGCCGCGCGCGAACTTGTTACCGATCGCACCGAACAGCTCATCGCCATGCATATCAGCCAAGATAACAATCGTCCGAGCCTTACCGTCAAAAGCTATGCCAAAGCTCTGGCCGCAACCCTGGATGACGAGGTCGGCAGCTCCGCAACCCTTCTCCAAGGATCGCGAAAACTCTCGATACGCCCCGCAAGCCAGCATCGACCAGCAACCATTCAATAACTGTCCTAGACAGCAAAAGGGGCCGAGAATCGCTTCCCAGCCCCTTTTGCTGTCTTTTAATAGCGCAGAACACCAACGAATTTAGTCGATGGAGATCTTCGTAACGTTCTTCTTCTCGACGATCTTGGGAACCGTAACGGTCAGGATGCCGTCAGCGTACTTAGCCGAGAGGCCCTCGCTCGAAGCGTCCTTAAGATACACGCCACGCGTCGCGCTGTACGAGCTGAACTCCTTCTGCAGGAAGTTCTTGCCCTCGTTCTCCTCGTCTTCCTCGACATTCACGCTAATGGACAGACGGCCCTCGTTAAGCTCGACATCGATATCGTCCTTGGCGACGCCGGTCAGATAAGCCTTGACCTCATAGCCATCGCCCTTATCCTCAACGTCAACGGGGAACGCCTTGGAAGCAATCGAGTTGTTTGCAAGGTCGGTCATATCATCAAACAGATCGAACAACGAGCTAGCAGAAGGACGAACGCCAAAAACCGAACGATAAGGAACCATGCTTGCCATGTTTACCACTCCTTTTAGGACTGCCGAGCCATCTTCTAGGTGACTGGGACTTCTTTTGACGCTCTTATATATGCCCACACAGTGCTTATATATACATCGACTATAAAGTTTTTTGAGTCCAGTACTATAAGCATATCTAAGTGTGTATGACTCAGGTTTTAATAAGGTTAAGGTTCTTTGAACCAGAGCTTAAATAACAAGTATGTTCGCAGCTACAAATAACAGGGGGCTTACAATGAGCGCGTACACGTTGTTGGTAACGAGCTAAAGGGCATCATGGACGACCAAAACCAGAACAATATGTTTATGCCGACGCAGGGGGAAGATACTTCCACGCAGCCGCCACGGTTCCATCGCCCCCACATCTCGCAAGAGCCCATTAATGATCCGGAGCCCGAGTATGTGACGAGAAATCGATATCAAACGCTCGAGGATGCCCAAACGGGACGTAAACATATGGGCGTCGCCTCGGGAGACCCTGTATATCTAAAAGACGCACCATTATCTAAAAACAGCGCAGCTAGTGATGAGCCGATGAAAGCATCCGCCGCTCATCAACAAAGAGGTCCTCGACCAAAGCAAACCTTGACGCATTCGGCTCGCTATCTCGAAACGCCAAAACAGGGAAAATCAATCTTCGTTTCATCAAGTAAACGACGCAAGCAGCATCGACTGACAATCCTGCTTTTGATCATTGTGGCCATAGCAGTTGCCCTTGTTATTCGATTTATCTTCTTTAAATAAGGACTTCAATACCAAAAACGATAAGATCGTCTCGTGTAATTGAGTCATTTACGCCCCGTAAACGCAAAAAAGGGGGAGGCCGCGAGGCCTCCCCCTTCTCAGTTCAGGCGTACGGCTCGGTGCCGTCCACCGGTCAGCGGCGCCCTGGCCTCCCACGGGCTGACCC
>CABVCF010000110.1 GCA_902496775.1 uncultured Collinsella sp. | reverse complement strand
AGCGTCGGCCGGTCCGCCGTTCGGTAGAACGGCGGAACTAAATCAACTTGAAGCCCTTGCGCTTACCCACAGAAAGGGTGTCGCCCAGTTTGAGGGCGCTGGGATCGATGTTATAGCTCTTGGGAGCCACGGCCTTGCCGTTGATTTTGACGCCGCCGCCGTCGATATCGCGACGAGCCTGGCCGGCGCTCGCTGAAAGGCCCAAGTCCTTGAGCAGGCCGGCGAGGTAGATCTGGCCCTCGTCGTTGACGGTCAGCTCAACGTGCTTCTCGGGGAAGTCGGCGAGCTGGCCCTCCTTGAACACACGGTCGAACTCGGCCTGAGCCTCGTCGCCGGCGCCGGCGCCGTGGTAGGTGTCGCACAGGTCGCGACCCAGAGCGCGCTTGAGCTCATAGGGATCGGCAGAGCCGTCGGCCAGAGCAGCGTCGATCTTGTCGACCTCGGCCGGGGTGAGCGAGCTCGCCAGGCGGTAGTACTTGCCGATCATCTCATCGGGAATGGACATGGTCTTGCCGAACATGTCCTTGGGAGCGTCGGTCAGGCCGATGTAGTTGCCGTATGACTTGGACATCTTGCGCACGCCGTCGGTGCCCTCGAGCAGCGGCATGGTGAGCGCGATCTGCGGCTCCATGCCCATCTTCTCCATGAGCTCACGGCCGGCGAGTAGGTTGAAGAGCTGGTCGGTGCCGCCCATCTCGACGTCGGCCTTAATCTGAACGGAGTCGAAGGCCTGCATCACGGGGTACAGGAACTCGTGCAGGGCGATCGGCGTCTGGGACTGGTAGCGCTTGGTAAAGTCGTCGCGCTCAAGGATGCGGGCGACGGTGAACTTGGAGCACACCTGCAGCAGGCCGGCCAGGTCCATCGAAAGGATCCAGTCGCCGTTGTGCACGATGGTGGTCTTCTCGGGATCCAGGATCTTCATGGCCTGGCTCACGTAGGTCTCGGCGTTAGCCTCGATCTGCTCCTGAGAAAGCTGCGGGCGGGTGGAATTCTTGCCCGAGGGGTCGCCGATCAGTGCGGTACCGTTGCCGATGATGAGGGTGACGTTGTGGCCCAGGTCCTGGAACTGACGCATCTTGCGCAGCGGCACGGCGTGGCCCAGGTGCAGGTCGGGGCTGGTGGGATCGACGCCGAGCTTGATGTTGAGGGGCTCGCCCTTCTCAAGCTTCTTGCGAAGGTCGGCCTCGGGGACGATCTTCGCAGCGCCCGAGGTGATGATACGCATTTGCTCGTCAACAGACAGCATTGGGTATCCTCCTTTTGCTATAGCACCCTCGCCGAAAACGGCGGTGCTGGAAGTCCATAAACTCTCATATGATAACAAACTGACGCGACGCAGCACCTACGACAGGAAAATCCTCGTCCTGCCGCATGCGTCGATAGCAACTGGCAGACGTGTACCGTCACGCTCGACCAGATAGCGAGCCTGCCGGCGACGCAAGCAGTCGCGGCAACAGACCCGCCCCGTCGCATCGGTGGCGCAGACGCCCTCAGCGGTCAGCAGGCAGTGCTCGCACACCATAAGCTCGGGGCGGTCGGCGTCGACCGGACCCAAGACGCCGGGTTCAGCAGCCAGTTCGGCAATACGCTCCGCATCATTGCCGAGCAACTCGGCCGGCAAGTACACCCGCCCCGCACCGAGTCCGCGCAGCCAGGTAAGCGTGGCCCGATTCGCGCAGAACACCGGCGCCGCCACGTCAAACGTCACGCCCAGCTCGCGAGCGATCACCACCTGTCCCAGGTTGCGGCAGACGACGCGCCCGGCACGCTGCATCAGTGAGCGGGTCCGGTCAGCGTCACTCGCGCGGCACACCTCGTCAAGCACCACAACGGCGTCGGACAAATCGAGTTCTCCGCGCGGGTCGGCATCCATCAGCTGCCAAGCAAAAACCATGCGAGCGGGAACCGCGCACTCCACCAACTCCGTCGACGCACCGCCATCCACCGCAACGCCCTCAAAGGGCAGCACCTCAACGGCACGCGCAACGGGCGCAATCGCATCCGCCTCGGCCCGCATGCGCTCCAACACCGCCGCCGTCTGATCCAACACGCCGGCGCTGCGAATCAGGTACACCTCGCAGCCCGCGTCCACCTTACGCTTGCAATGCACGACGACGCGCTTCCCCGCTGCGGCATCCACCGGGCAGGGCACCTGCGGCCAGCGCTTGGGCACATCGGGACGCGCGTCGACACCCGGATAGAACCGAATCTCGAGCGTGTCACCCGCCGCCACGGCGGCGTCGAGCTCAACGGTCACCTCTTCGTGGCCCACAGCGACCAAACGCCCCACGCGCACGCCCTGGTTAATTGCGCGCTCAAAGCTCATCAGCTCGGCACCCGAACGCCCTCGCAGGTACGCATCGGTAAACCCACGGTTAAACGACCTCCCCAGCTCGCGTTCAAGCTCTTCCACGGCATCGGGGTCCCACGCGCCGTCGCGCAGCATATCGAGTGCCCGGCGCCACACCCGCACCACGTTGAATACGTAATCGGGGTTCTTCATGCGCCCCTCGATCTTGAGCGACGCCACCCCGGCAGCAACAAGCTCGGGTAAATGAGCAATGCCCAGATAGTCACGCGGGCAGAGCAGACGATCGCCTTCGACGGCAACGACGCTCTCCCCAGCCTCATCCACCAAATCGTACGCCAGACGGCACGGCTGCGTGCAGTCGCCACGCATCGCCGACCGTCCGCGCCGCAGGGCCGAAAACTCGCACGCACCCGAATAGCCAATGCATATGGCGCCATGGCAGAACACCTCGATGGGCACACCGGTAGCGCAGAGCGTCGCAATCTCGTCGACCGTCAGCTCGCGTGCCGTCGTCACGCGCTCGACCCCCAGCTCGTCAGCCGCCAAACGCACGGCGCCCTTGCTATGGACGCCCGCTTGGGTGGACAGATGAATCTCGACCCCCGGAATTGCCGCATGCAGCGCGCAGGCCAACCCGGCATCGGCCACAATCAGAGCATCGGCGCCCAGCTCCAGTGCATGAGCTCCCAGCGCCACCGCATCGGACAGCTCATCGTCAAACACGAACACGTTGAGCGTCACGTACACGCGCACGCCATGGGCATGCGCCACGGCGCAGCCGCGCGCAAACTCGTCATCCGTAAAACCATGCGCGCTCACGCGGGCGTTAAAGCCGCCCAACCCCGCATAGATGGCATCGGCACCCGCGGCGATGGCCGCAAGCATCTGGTCGAGTCCGCCCGCCGGCGCCAGCAGCTCGGGCAGCGCCGCACCGGCAGCATCCAATCCAGTCTCGTATTGTCCGCTCGGCCCCATCGCCCGAATCGCCATCGGCAAACTCCTTACCAAGGTATGCATTCACTCTGAAAAATGCCGTCTTCCAGCATACACGAGGCCTCGCGCGCCCCGTTTGGTTTATCGTGTAATAACTTATGTCCATCCTGCCTCGACGGCACATCCACCGTCCGGCACGACATACCTGGAGGTCAATATATGGGTCCTCGCCAACGACAGGGACGCAGCCGTTCAAAGACGCATGCCCTGCCCATAATCCTGCTCTCGTTTTTGGGCTTTCTGCTGATTGCGGGCGTGGCGTTTGGCATCGGCATGGTCGGCAACGTCAACCGCTGGCTGTCCGATCTGCCCGACTACACCGACGCCAACGCGTATCTGGTGAGCGAGCCCACCGAGATCGTCGACTGCAACGGCAACAAGATCGCGAGCTTCTACACGCAAAACCGCAAGTCCATCACCAAGGACGAGGTCTCCCCCTACGTGCTGCAGGGCACCGTTGACGTCGAGGACGAGCGCTTCTACGAGCACGGCGGTATCGACCTGTGGGGTATCGCGCGTGCTGCGGTGGCAACCCTCGGCGGCGGGCACGAAGGCGCCTCGACTATCACCCAGCAGCTGGTGCGCAACACCATCCTGCAGGAGGAGCAGTTCGACTCGACCATCGAGCGTAAGGTGCGCGAGGCCTACATCGCCGTCAAGATGGAGGACATGTACTCCAAAGACGAGATCCTCATGATGTACCTCAACACCATCTATTACGGTCACGGCGCCTACGGTATTGAGGCCGCCGCCGAGACCTACCTGTCCAAGAGCGCCGCCGACCTCACCCTGAGCGAGGCCGCGCTGCTCATCGGCCTTCCCAACTCGCCCTCGCAGTACGACCCCACGGTCAACCCCGACCTGGCGCTGTCCCGTCGCAACAAGGTCCTTGACAACATGTTGCGCCTGGGCCACATCACGCAGGAGGAGCACGATGCCGCACAGGCCGAGCCCATCACCCTCAACGTGACCGAGATTTCGGGCAGCGGCGTCGACGTATACTCGCAGCCCTACTTTGTCGCCTATGTTAAGCAGCTGCTGGAGCAGGAGTTCTCGACCGACGTGCTCTTTAAGGGCGGCTTGACCGTCAAGACCACCATCGACCCCACGATGCAGCAGGTGGCAGAGAATGCCGTCCGCCAGCAGCTCGACACGCTCTCACTCGACGGCCTGGACATGGGCATGGTCGTCGTCGACCCCAAGACCGGCTACATCAAGTGCATGGTGGGCGGCTACGACTACAACGCCGACGAGAACCATGTGAACCACGCTACGGCGAAGCGCCCCGTCGGCTCCACCTTTAAGGCCTTTACGCTGGCAACTGCCATCCAAAACGGCATGAACCCCAACGTCACCCTCAACTGCAACTCGCCGCTCAAGGCCAAGGGCACCACGACCGAGGTCCAAAACTACGCCAACCATAGCTATGGCAACATCACGCTTAAGCAGGCAACGGCATACTCCTCCAACACCGGCTACATCCAGGTGGCAGAAGCCGTCGGCAACAGCAAGATCATCTCGCTCGTCAAAAAGCTCGGCATCGATCCCGCCAAGGACAACATCGAGGACGTTCCCGTCATGACGCTCGGCACCGGCTCGATCTCGCCGCTCGAGATGGCCGCCGCCTACGCGACGTTTGCCAACGGCGGCTACTATCGCCAGCCGATCGCCATCACCGAGATTGACTCTCGTACCGGTTCGGTGCTGTACCAGCACACGGACAATCCCTCACAGGTGCTTACCGAGGGCGAGGCCGCCGCGGTCACCGATGTTCTGTCCGGCGTCATGCAGGGCGGCGGTACGGGTGCTGCTGGCGCCCTGAGCGTCAACCAGCCCTATGCCGGCAAAACGGGCACCACCGACAACACCACTAACCTGTGGTTCTGCGGCTATACCCCGCAGCTGGCGTGCGCCCTGTGGACCGGCTATTCCGCGGGCGAGATCCCCATCCAAAAATACGGCACGGACCTGCTGGGCGACAGCACCAACCTGCCTGTCTTTAAGCGATTTATGAACACCGTTCTGACCGGTACCGAGCGCGAGGAGTTTGCGACCGGAACGGCGCCCACCTACAAGAACAACAGCGCCTGGAAGTTCTACGGCACCAACAACTCCAAGAAGACGGAGAACGACGACAAGGACGAGAACGAGGACGAAGAGGAAACCACCACAACGACTACCACGACGACCACGACCACCGAGACCACGGGCGGCGACACCACCG
>CABVCF010000109.1 GCA_902496775.1 uncultured Collinsella sp. | reverse complement strand
CCCGCCGCCGGGGGTGCCGGTGGCGGGTGTTGTTACCCGAGGGGATTGTACCCGATGGAAACGTATTAAGCGAAGTAGGCTACGCCGCTCTCAAAGATCGGCATGAATTTGTCGCCGGGGACATGCTCGGGCACGTTGCGGTACAGGTTGTCGCCGCGACGCTCGGCATGGCCCATCTTGCCCAGGACACGGCCGTCGGGGCTCGTGATGCCCTCGATGGCGAGTGCGGAGCCGTTGGGGTTGACGGAAAGGTCCATGCTGGGCTTGCCGTTCTCGCCCACGTACTGCGTGGCGACCTGGCCGTTGGCGATCAGCTGGGCGAGCACTTCGTCATTGGCGACAAAGCGGCCCTCGCCGTGGCTGATGGCGACGGTATAGGGGTCGT
The DNA here is from genome assembly GCA_902496775.1 of uncultured Collinsella sp. Taxonomy (GTDB): domain Bacteria; phylum Actinomycetota; class Coriobacteriia; order Coriobacteriales; family Coriobacteriaceae; genus Collinsella. The sequence continues at coordinate 5,246 of CABVCF010000109.1, read as the reverse complement.
CCAGGCTGCACTGCGACAGCCACGGGGACAAGTTGGACGAGATGCGGGTGCGCACCAGACGGCTCTGGTGGCGACCGATGGTGTTGAACGTCAACGTGGGCGCATCGGGCGTGGCGTCGACGATGTCGCCGTAGGGCACCAGGCCGAGCTTGATCAGGGCCTGGAAGCCGTTGCAGATGCCCAGCATCAGGCCATCGCGGGCCTTGAGCAGGTCGCGGACTGCCTCGGTGACCTCGGGAGCGCGGAAGAACGCCGTGATGAACTTGGCAGAGCCGTCGGGCTCGTCGCCGCCCGAGAAGCCGCCGGGGATCATAACGATCTGGCTTGCACGGATGCGGCGGGCAAGCTCGTGGGTGCTCTCGGCGACGGCCTCGGGCGTGAGGTTGTTGATCACGAAGGTGTCGGCCTCGGCACCGGCGGCACGGAAGGCGCGGGCGCTGTCGTACTCGCAGTTGTTGCCGGGGAACACGGGGATGATCACGCGCGGGCGGGCGATCTTGGCGCCGCCGTACACGTGGATATCCTTGGCGCGGAAGTCGATGGTCTCGACCTCGGGGGTCTCGCCGGCGCTGCGGTAGGCGAAGACGCCCTCGATGCCGCTCTCCCAGGCCTCCTGGAGCTCGGCGAGCTCGATGACCTCGGAGCCGGTGTCGATGACATAGCCCTCGACGGTGGTGCCCAGGGGCTCGAGAACAACGCCGTCGGCGACCTCGGGCAGCTCGGCGTCCTCGGCGAGCTCGACGATAAAGCTGCCGTAGAGCGGGGTGAAGAGGCTCTCCACGTCTACATCCTCGGCAAGCTCGATACCGATCTGGTTACCGACGCACATCTTAAAGAGGCTCTCGGCGCCGCAGCCGTAGCCGGGCGTGGAGATGGCCAGGGCGTTGCCGGTAGCAGTGAGCGCCTCGACGGCGTCAAACGCGGAGAGCAGCTGCTGAGCGTCGGGACGGTAGTCCTCGCCATAGGTAGCGGGGGCGATGCGGACGACGCGGTGCGTGAGGCCCTTGAACTCGGGCGAGACGGCACGGGCGGCCCTGCCCACAGCGACGGCGAAGCTGATCAGGGTCGGCGGAACGTTGAGTTCGCCGGCCTCGTCCTCAAACGAACCGCTCATGGAGTCCTTGCCGCCGATGGCGCCGGCACCCAGGTCGACCTGGGCCATGAGGGCACCCAGGACGGCAGCCATGGGCTTGCCCCAGCGCTCGGCCTCGGTGCGCAGGCGCTCGAAGTACTCCTGGAAGGAGAGATAGGCGCGCTTGTGCTCAAAGCCGGCAGCCACGAGCTTGGCGATGGACTCGACCACGGACAGGTAGGCGCCCGCAAACTGGTCGGCTTCCATCAGATAGGGGTTAAAGCCCCATGCCATGGCGCTCGCCGTGGTGGTCTCGCCGTCCACGGGGAACTTGGCGACCATGGCCGAGCTCGGGGTGAGCTGCGTCTTGCCGCCAAAGGGCATGAGCACGGTTGCGGCACCGATGGTGGAGTCGAAGCGCTCGGAAAGGCCCTTGTTGGAAGCGACGTTGAGGTCGGTAACGAGCGAGGTCATGCGTTCAGCGAGCGTGGTGCCGGCCCAGCTGGGCTGCCACACGCTACGGGCGCACACGTGGGCGACCTGGTGCTTGGGTGCGCCGTTGGAGTTGAGGAACTCGCGGGACAGGTCGACGATGGCGACGCCGTTCCAGGCCATGCGCATGCGCGGCTCGGCGGTAACCTCGGCGATAACGGTCGCCTCGAGGTTCTCCTCGGCGGCGTAGCCCATGAACTCCTCGACGTCACCGTCGGCGACGGCGCAGGCCATACGCTCCTGGGACTCAGAGATAGCGAGCTCGGTGCCGTCCAGGCCGTCGTACTTCTTGGTCACGGTGTCCAGGTCGACATACAGGCCGTCGGCAAGCTCGCCCACGGCGACCGAGACGCCGCCGGCGCCAAAGTCGTTGCAGCGCTTGATCAGGCGGCAGGCGTCGCCGCGGCGGAAGAGGCGCTGCAGCTTGCGCTCGACCGGGGCGTTGCCCTTCTGGACCTCGGCGCCCGAGGTCTCGATGGACTCGGTGTTCTGGGTCTTGGAGGAGCCGGTGGCGCCACCGATGCCATCGCGGCCGGTGCGGCCGCCCAGCAGGATGATCTTGTCGGTGGGGACGGGGCACTCGCGGCGCACGTGGTTTGCCGGGGTAGCGCCCACGACGGCGCCGACCTCCATGCGCTTGGCCACGTAGCCGGGGTGATAGAGCTCGTTGACCTGACCGGTGGCAAGGCCGATCTGGTTGCCGTAGCTGGAGTAGCCGGCGGCGGCAGTGGTCACGAGCTTGCGCTGCGGCAGCTTGCCCTCGAGCGTCTCGGAAACCGGGACGGTGGGGTCGCCGGCGCCGGTGACGCGCATGGCCTGGTACACGTAGCTGCGGCCCGAGAGCGGGTCGCGGATGGCGCCGCCCACGCAGGTGGCGGCACCGCCGAAGGGCTCGATCTCGGTCGGGTGGTTGTGGGTCTCGTTCTTAAAGAGGAATAGCCAGTCCTGGTCCTCGCCATCGACATCGACCTTCACCTTGACGGTGCAGGCGTTGATCTCCTCGGACTCATCGACATCGGTCATGACGCCGGTCTTCTTGAGGTACTTGGCGCCGATGGTGCCCATGTCCATGAGGCAGACGGGCTTGGCGTCGCGACCGAGCTCATGGCGCATCTCCATGTAGCGGTCGAAGGCCTGCTGCACCACGGCGTCGTCGATCGTCACGTCGTCCAGGACGGTGCCGAAAGTGGTGTGGCGGCAGTGGTCGGACCAATAGGTGTCGATTACGCGGATCTCGGTGATGGTGGGGTCGCGGTCCTCATCGCGGAAGTACTGCTGGCAGAAGGCGATGTCTGCCTCGTCCATGGCAAGGCCGCGATCGGCGATAAAGGCGGCAAGGCCGGCCTCGTCGAGCTTGCGGAAGCCGTCGAGCACCTCGACGGGCTGGGGCTCGGGAGTCTCCATGTACAGCGTCTCGGGCAGGTCGAGCGAGGCGATGCGCGCCTCGACGGGGTTCACCACGTAGTGCTTGATGGCCTCGATGGCGGCTTCGTCCAGAGCGCCCGAGATGATATAGACCTTGGCGGAGCGCACGGCGGGGCGCTCGCCCTGGCTGATGAGCTGCACGCACTCGCTGGCGGAGTCGGCGCGCTGGTCAAACTGGCCAGGCAGGAATTCGACGGCAAAGACGGCGCCATCGCTTGCGGGGAGCTCGTCGTAGGTCACATCGACCTGGGGCTCGCTAAAGACGGTCGGCACGCAGGAGCGGAAAAGCTCCTCGTCGATGCCCTCGACGTCGTAGCGGTTGATGATCCTCAGGGCCTCGATGCCCTTGATGCCGAGAATTTCGGTCAGCTCGCCCTTGAGCTGCTGAGCCTCGACGTCGAACCCGGGTTTCTTCTCCACGTAGATACGAGAGACCATTGGTTCCTGCCTTCCTGATCGGTTGGGCGTACGGTACGGTATGCGGCAGCGGTCGGTTTGCGGGGTCTGCCCTGCGGTCGCCTTGAGCCACATGTTTGTAAACCTCACTATGATACGACAGCTCGCGGCGCGTTGAGGACGGCGAGGGTGCTACAGTGAAGCGCAAACAAGAGAAAGGCATCACATGGCATTCGTTTCGCTCGCCATCATCGCACTCGTGGCCTTTGCGAGTCCTTTTATCGCCTCGGCGATTCCCGGAAAACCCGTTCCCGAGACGGTCTTTTTGCTCGTGCTCGGCGCGGTGCTGGGACCCCATATGCTCGGCGTCATCCATGTAGATGCTGAGGTCTCGCTTGTGTCCGAGCTGGGCCTGGCCTTTTTGTTCCTGCTTGCCGGCTTTGAGATCGACCCCAAGAGCATCACGGGCGTCGAGGGGCGCTACGGCTTGGCGACGTGGGTCGTCACGTTTGGTATCGCCTGGCTTGCCGTGCGCTTTACCCCGTGGTTCTCAGTCAGTCATTTCGACGGTATCGCCGTGACGCTTGCCCTCACTTCGACGGCGCTCGGTACGCTCGTGCCCATTATGCGTGAGCGCTCGCTCACCGGCACGCGCGTGGGCGACTCGATTCTCGCGTATGGCACTTGGGGCGAGCTCGGTCCCGTGCTCGCCATGTCGGTGCTGTTGTCTGCCCGCACTGGCATCCAAACGCTCGTTATCCTTGGCTTGTTTGCGGTGGTTTGCGTGTTGCTGGCCGTGGTCCCGAGCCGCTCCAAGCGCGTCGGCAGCCGCTTCTTTGCGTTTGTCGAGGAACGCGCCGATACCACGTCGCAGACCTTCGTGCGCCTGACGGTGCTCATCCTGGTCACGCTCGTGGCGTTCTCGGCTGTCTTTGATCTCGACATCGTGTTGGGTTCTTTTGCCGCCGGCTTTGTCTTGCGCTACATCATCCCCGAGGGCAACCATACGCTCGAGACCAAGCTCGATGGCCTGGCCTACGGCTTTTTGATTCCGGTATTCTTTACCGTATCGGGCGCAAAGATCGATCTGACGGCCGTGGCGTCGCGCCCGGGTCTGCTCGTGGGCTTTATCGTGGCGTTGTTGATTATTCGTGCCGTGCCCATTCTTATTTCCATGAGCATTTGTCCTGCGACGCGCGATGTGTCGGCGTATGGTCGCATTACCGTGGCCCTGTACTGCACCACGGCCCTGCCGATCATCGTTGCCGTTACGAGCGTTGCCGTCAACGCGGGCGCGCTGTCGCAAGATATTGCGTCGGTCATGGTTGCCGCCGGTGCCATCACGGTGTTCTTGATGCCATTGCTCGCGCAGCTCTTCTACCGCGTGGTGGATGCCGCGCCGGTCGCCGCCGTGGCAGAAGTTGCCGAGCATCCATCCGATGCGCTCGACATCCTGCGCGCCCATCACGATTTGGCGAGCCTGCTCGCACGTGAGCACGAGCTGCTGACCTCGCATGGCCATGGTCGCGTATTCGAGGGCTTGCCTACGCTCGATACGATTGCCGAGCGTCTTTCCGCCGAGGCGGCGAGCGGCCACATCGATGCCCGCATCGTGGACGCGGCGCATCTTCTTGCCGATAAGACCTATGGTGATGAGGTCGACCCGTCCGAGCTGACCCCGCGCGAGCGTCGCCGCCTGGAGCGCGCCAAGCTCGCCGTGCGCGAATACCGCCGCCGCATGCTGGAGCTCTATGCGCGCGATGAAGCCCAGGACGACGACGGCAGGTAGCCAACGCCGTCGCGGAAAATGCATCCCAGAATCCGCGTCCAGAGTGGGACATAGTTTCTGAAAGAAGGCCCT
>CABVCF010000108.1 GCA_902496775.1 uncultured Collinsella sp. | reverse complement strand
ATAAGCTCGAGGATTACTTTGACAACCCCGCCTGCTTTGGCGCGACCATCGGACCTGTGGCCAACCGCACTGCAGGTGCCACGATCACCATCGCAGGCACGGACTGGCATATGCCGGCCAACGAAGGCGCCAACAACCTACACAGCGATCTTGAGCACGGCCTGCACAAGCGCGTGTGGGACGTTGAGCTCGACGAGGTCCACAACGCCGTGCGCATGACCACCTCGCTTGAGGATGGCGAGCTGGGCCTGCCCGGCAACCGCACCTTTACAGCCGTGTTTACCGTGACGCGCACCGGCGTCTTTCGTGTCGAGTATGGCTGCGAGAGCGACCGCGCCACCTACGTGTCCATGACCAACCACACGTACTTTAACCTTGCCGGCCATAACGCCGGCATGGACTGCGAGCACTTCTTTGTTGCTAACGCTGCCCACTACCTGCCCATCAACGAGCAGAATATCCCCACCGGTGAAATCGCTCCGGTCGAGGGCACGCCGTTTGACTTCCGTGAGCTGCGCCCCGTCGCGCCCGGCATGGAAGCCGACGACCCGCAGATTAAGCAGGCCCGTGGCTACGACCACTGCCTGTGCATCGATGGCTATCAGTACGGCCGTAATCTGCGCCGCGCGATGCACGTCGAGGAGATGTGGACCGGTCGTGAGTTGGATTACTACACCACCGCCCCGGGCGTGCAGCTCTACACCGGCAACTGGCTGGGCGACGAGCACGCCAAGGACGATGCCAACTATGGCTGGGGCGCTGGCTTTGCCCTCGAGGCAGAGATGTACCCCGACACACCGCACCAGCCGCTGTTCCCGCAGGGCATTGTGGGCCCGGGTCACCCCTACAGCAATGTGATCGAATACCACTTTATGAGGCACTAAGCCCACAACGCAACATATCGCACAGCAGCGCCCGCCGGCACCACTGCCGACGGGCGTTTTTCTACCTAGTCATTGGGGACGTTCTTAAATGACTAGTCATTGGGGACAGTCTTTAACGTTTGGCGAGAAGGACTGTCCCAATCTGCCGACACTTGGGGACGTTCCTAAAAGGCCGGCACATAAGGAACGTCCCCAAGTGCCAAGGGTGTCCCGTTTGACTAGTCATTTAAGAACGTCCCCAATGACTAGTTGGATGGGGTCGGGATTGGAGCTGGGGAGGTAACGGATTTCTAGCTCTATGCCGAGTTCTTGTAGCTCTTTGAAGGCAGCGATGTCCGTATCGTCTACGGCGACTGCGGGCGTTATGGGGTGCTTGCCCTCCCCCGCCTGCATATGGCCAATGCTGATCTTGGTGATCGGCACACCACCCTTAACCAGCGCGAGTGCATCCGTGGGCGACGCCACCATGATGAGAATCCTTTGGCGCGGCGTTGCGGTATGAATGATGTCGACAGTCCTTTGCACCGAGAAAAACCGCGTCCAGACACCCTCGGGTGTCGCCACCCTCATAGGGGCCCACTTGCGCGAATCAGCCGCAATCTCATCGTTGACGATTAAAACAAGGTTGGAACCCACGACTTCGTTCCACAGCTCAACGTCTTGCCCGTAAATAAACCGGTCATCGATGCGTGTGAGAAGAATCTTGGGTTGAGCCATCGCCACCCCATTCTGTTTGAGACCCGTAAGAGCAAGACATCACGTCTCCAATATTAGTGCATTTAAAGTGAGAAAAGCCGTCAGAACACTTGCGCGGATTTGCGATGTCCCGTATCATAGACAGCCGTTGACGCCTCAGTTGCGTCATCACATGGCCGCCAGCGTAGCTCAGTTGGTAGAGCACCGCTCTCGTAAAGCGGGGGTCACCGGTTCGAGCCCGGTCGCTGGCTCCATTGCACAAGATAGCCGCCTTCGGGCGGCTTTTTTGTTGCCGATTTCGAGCGCGCATCCGCCAATCCAAGCACAACGCCGTCGGCAACTCCCCTACTCAACAACAAGCCCCGCCAACCGCAATCCCCAAGGGGACCGCGATCAGCGGGGCCTAAGTGCGCTCCCCCAAAGGATAACGCTCGCAACACGAACAGCTCAGCCGAGCAGCTCGTTACTCCTCCCAGTAAGCGTCTGCAAGCAGCTTAAAGCAGATCTTCTTGACCGGCTGCGCGCCATCGCCCGGGAACTCGAGCGTGGGCATGTGAGGCTCGCCGGCAACGAACAGCGCGAACTTGTCGTCGGCAAGATCGCCGGCGATCGAAGCGTCGGAATCGACCAGATCGTAGTCGTCCTTCTCGTCAAACTCCTGGACCAGCGTCAGGCTGCCCGTGGCAACCTTAAAGGCCTCGCGACCCTCGACGTCGATCTGCAGGTCGTGATAGCGCTGATGCGTCTCGTAGTGGGCCTCGGCCTCGGGACGCGTCGTGGGAGCCATGACGTTCGCAAAGACCTTGTCGCCCAGAATCGGATGGCTGCCGACCTCGAGCTGCGCCGGGTCGTTCTCCTCGAGCCAGTCGATCAGCACGTCGAGGCCCTTGAGCATTCCGCGGTACTCCTCGATATCGCCCAATGCACCGTAAATCATCTAAATCCCCTCTCGGATCGTTTCTTTGGCGGCTACTCGGCAAACGCATTACCAAAGCTGTTGCCACCCACATGCGTCTCGACCAGGGTAAGGTCGGGATTGAACACGACAGTGTCGGCGTCGCGCCCCGGCATAATGCTACTGCACTTGTCGTCGACATGAGCTAGCAACCGATGCCGAGGCCGCGGCACAAGCTCCTACAGCTCGGTCACGACAACGCCGTTGTAGACCTCGTCCCAACGGTCCATGACCAGATGGCCGGTCATGGGATCCATGGCATTGAGCTTGCCGCAGGTGTTGGCGGTACGCAGCACCGTCTCGTCGTCGGCGCCGGCAGCAATCGCATGCGCGAAGCCTGCGATAGTGGAGTCGCCAGAGCCCGTAGCGTTAACGGCGGGGATATCGGGGGTCTTGGCGCGGAACGCACGGCCATTGTGGAAGCCAACGGAGCCGGCAGCGCCCATGGACACGACGACCCAGGGGATATCGGAGAAGCGGGCATCAGAGGCGAGCGCGGCGCGGAGCTCGTCCACATCGACGGTGGTAAAGCTCGTACCCAAAAGGCCGTTGATCTCGGTCAGGTTAGGCTTGACCAGCTCGGGCTTAATTTCGGACTTAAGGGCGGCCTCGAGCGAAGCGCCCGAGGTATCGAGCAGCACCTTGGCGCCGGCGTTCTCGGCAATGCCCGTGATCTTGGCATAGTAGTCTGCCTCGACACCGCGGGGCAGCGAACCCGAGATGGTGACAACGTCGGCCTTGCTCGCAAGCTCGGTAAACTTGGCGGTAAAGGCATCGAGTTCCTCGGGGGCAATTGTCGGGCCACTCTCGAGCAGCTCGGTCTGGTTGCCGGCGTGGAGGATGTTGAGGCAAATGCGAGTCTCGCCCTTGATGGGCACAAAGTCGTTGTTAATACCGTTGGCGTCCATGAGCTCAGCCATGTAGGCGCCCATGTGGCCGCCGAGCAGACCGGTTGCCACAACGTCGTCGCCCAGCTGACCCAGCACACGGGCCACGTTGAGGCCCTTGCCGCCAGCGGTCTTTTCGGGCGTCACACGGTTAACGTCGTCGATAATGAGCTCATCGAGCTGATAGCGCGTATCGACAGACGGGTTCATCGTAACGGTGAGGATCATTTTTAGCTCCTTATCTCGCAGGCTCCTTGTGCCTCGCGATACGAGTCGACAAAACGGAATTACAGAATCTCAATCGTGAACGAGCGAACGACGGTCTCCTTGGGCTTGGCGACAAGGCAGCCGCGTTTATGCTCAAGCACGTCGTCCTCATCGGAGCAGGTCGAAAGGCCGCCCCAGGGCTCAACCGCCACAAAATCGCCCTCGGGCTTGCTCCACACAATGAGATATGGGAAGCCCTCAAAGCTCAGGCGGACGCCCTTGTCCTCGCCCTTTTTGGAAAGCGTGACCTGACGGCTCTCGAGCACGTCAAAGATGGTCTCCGCAAAATCGAAGAGCTCATGTGACAGAGGCAGCGTCTTTCCCACCATGGGGTTCTTGGAGCGATTGGTCACGTCAATCAAGCCAGTCGAGGGGACGGCAGTGCAAAGCTCAGCAGCCTCGTCCTTCTCAAAGCGCAGCTCGTAGTCCGTATAGGCCTCGCCCTCATCGAGCGGACACCTAAAGCCGGGATGACCGCCGATAAAGAACGGCATGTCCTCGGTGCCCTCGTTGGTGACCTCGTAGGAAACGCGCACGGCAGCGTCCTCGAGCGTATAGCGGGCGACAAGCTTAAACGGATACGGATAATCGCTCAGCAGCGCGGCGTTATCCTCCGAAGCCAGGCACATCGCCAGCTCGCTCTCGCTCTGGCTCAGCAGCTTCCACTCCTGTTTGCGCGCAAACCCATGGCGAGCGAGCTTTACATGATGCCCGGCAAACGTCATGGCGTTGTTATCGCGCAAGCCTCCGCAAATCGGGAAGCAAATCGGTGCCTGGCCGGACCACACGGCGGGATCGCCCTGCCACAGATACTCGCGACCTCCGGCCTCGATCGAGGTAAACGAACCACCAGCCGTGGACACCTTAATAGAAATCGAATCGTTGGAGAGAGCGTATTCCATTGCCCATCCTTTCGAACAACTGCTTTTTGCTCGCAAGTACCCGTCTCGGCCCTAACCAAAGGACAAACCCGCACGTTCATCGATGCGTCCGGTATCCCAGCCATGTAACGGGGTACCATACAGACATTGATGCAATTACAGCTGAAAGGCCTTCTTATGCGAACCATCATCCTCTACGCCTCGCGCCATCACGGCAATACGAAAAAGCTCGTGGACGCCATCGTCGAGGCACACCCCGAGATCGATACCCTCGACGTCAAGGCGCTTGGCAAAAACGAGTACCCCGACCTGCACGAATACCATCTGATTGGCGTCGCCACGGGCATCTATTACTCCGAGATCGACAAGGACATGGCACGAGTGCTCACGAACGTGCTGCAGCCGCAGGACAAGGTGTTTGGCCTTATGACCTACGGTGGCAAAAACAAGTGGTACGGCAAGGATATCGATGGCATCTGCCGCATGAGGCAGGCCATCTTTATGGGTGTCTACGGCTGCCCCGGCTTTGATACGTGGGGGCCGTTCAAACTCGCCGGCGGTGTCCAAAAGGGACACCCAACCGCTGAGGAAATTAAGGGCGCCGTCGACTTCTTCGACAAGATCGAAGACGAGTATGGCGACATCATCGTCGAAGAGTACGCCAAGCGCGAGAAGCGCCTAGCATACGAGAAGGAGCATCCTGCAGGAGGCCTGGTGGCGGGCGTTAAGCGCACGGCAAAGAAGATCGCTAACAAGCTGTAACTGTGAAGGTGCTTTTGAGCGTTTAACCCATACGGCGGGTCCGAGCAGATTCGGGCCCGCCGTCTTTTTCTATCGTTACTCGGTAAAGGCGTTGCCGACGCTCTGGCCGCCAACATACGTCTCGACGAGGGTGAGCTCATGGTCGAACACGACAAAGTCGGCGTCGCGACCCGGCATGATGCTGCCGCACTTATCCTCGATATGCGCGGAGCGTGCCGGCACCTCGGTTGCCATGCGAATGGCGATATCGGCGCTGGCGATGCCCCAGTCAACGATGTTCTTGACGCCCTGGGCAAGCGTGAGCACCGAGCCGGCAATGCTCTTGCCGTCGGCGAGCCAG
>CABVCF010000107.1 GCA_902496775.1 uncultured Collinsella sp. | reverse complement strand
GCGCCAACCGCGCCGCACAGTTTATGCCCTTTGCCGCCCTCACGGGATACTACGAGCTCGTGCGCAAACAAGAGATCACTGTTGAGCCCGAATGCGAACTCACGGAAGAAAAAGCCCTCGAGCTTTCGAAAAAGCTCGAGGGCCTCAAACGAGGCGACCTGGTGCGTGTCACCTATTACGATACGTACGGTTATCGTAGCCGCACGGGCATTCTCGACGAAGTGTTACCCGCATTCAAGCTGCTCAAACTCAGGGATATCGCCATCAACTTCGACGATATCCAGGACATTGAGCTACGCGGACGGGCCTAGCGACGAGAACGCTTGCGCAAGACGAGAGCAATGCCAAGCACTGCGGCAGCTGCAACCAGCAATCCCAAGACCAGCGTGAGGGTCGAGTCGCCAGCGCGAGGCAGCGAGCCGTCCTTCGGAGTCTTCTTAGCGGTCGTCGTGACGGTGGTCGTGGTGCTGCTCGACTGGTCGTTGCCACCCGTCTGGCTGCCGCCAGGCTGATCGCCGCCACCCGGCTGCGAAGGATCGGTGGGTTCCGTCGGATCCGGAGTACCGGGATCAACCGGATTCTCCGAATTCTCCTTGCGCTGGATCCAGACCTGGCAACCATAGAACGGGTTGGCGGTACCAAGGCACAGACCCTGGTTGGTCACCGCAAAGGTGCGCAGACCATGGTTATACGGATCGTTAAAGCCATTAGTCGTCAGCGTCGTAAAGTTCACGCCGTCCTCGGTCACATACATATCAAAGCCGCGCTCGGCATCGCGCAGGTAACACATGCACGTAAGGACACTCTGCAACTTCTTGAGGTTCTCCTCGCTCAGCAGCTTATCGAGCGCATCCTGAATATCGCTCGGCAGCTCGGTGCCATAGGCATCCTCGTACTGCTGCTTAAGGCTCTCATAGCTATCGAGCATGTCCTGATACTGGTCGGCAAAGGACTTGAAGTACGCGATCTCGCCATCGATCTTCTGGACATAAGCGGCGTCGTCCTCAAAGTCCTGGGGCATCGTCGCGGCCTGATCGCAAAGACCGCCCGCGGCATCCTCCAGCGCATCGCTCAGATCGCCAAAGCCCTTAGCAACCTCGGTCTTCTCGTCATCGACATCGACGGCCTCGTTTGAATCATCGTCCGCAAGCGTGTTCACGGGAACGATGGGGTCGTCAGGCGATTTCTTGTCGAGCAGGTGATCGAGCAGGTCCCTAAGGCGCTGAACCTGAGAGTCCCACTCCTCGGGCGTCATATCGATAATGTCGCCATTGGAGAACTGGCCGATCGGCTCAAGCAGGCTCGCGGTATCAAAGGTACCGATATACAGCTTGCCGTCGAACTTCTGCATGCGCCAAATGTACTGGTTCTCGTTTCGGCCAAAGCCCGAAGTCAGGCCGGAAATACCGCCCTCGGGGAACATGTCGGTGCGATCGCCAACGACGAGCTCCATGTTCTCGTCCTTGTCCATGCGATAGATGTTAACCGACTGCTCAAGATTGGCATTCACAAACGAGCAGTCAACGCCGCCCATGCTGCTCTTACCGCCCTCTTCGGTGTTGGATTTGTTGAACAGGATGCGCTCGAGGGCAATCTCCTCGTCGTTGTATTCACCGATATAGAGGTAGTCGTTGTAGACGATGAGGTTGGCAGCGCCAGAACGGGTACGGGCAGGATCGATGCCAAAGCAGTACTTTGCACCGTCCGTCTTCTGATCGCCGACAATGGGAGTCCACGAATAGCTGCCGTCGGCATTCTTGTCGCCACGGACCATGGCAAACGACTGCATGGAATTATCATCGGGAGCGTTCTCGGGCGTACCGGTGCAGATGGTCGCATAGAGATGGCCATTGTACGAGACCATATCCCAAATGGCGCCGCCGTAGATGCTGTCCTTATAGCGAATCGCCGGATAGCCAAACAGCTTCTCCGAATTGGCAATCTCGGTGAAGCTGTCCTGGCCCTTCGAGGGGTCAGACGACGTCAGGATTGTCGACACAAAATTACCGTTCGCGTCTTTACCCACATTACTGATGACGAGCTGGCCATCATGGACGCACATGCCGCGGATACCGGTAGAAATGCCCTGCTTGTAGGCAGCACCGTAATCCTGCATGCTCGAAAGGCCCTGATAGACAACTTTGTACTCATCCGTCTTAGGATCGATCTCGTATACAGCAGGCAGGCCGCCTTTGCCGCCATTGGTCCTGACGCTGCCGCAGAAATAGAGCTTACCCTTATAGCTCACGGCATTGCGGAACAAAGGAGCGACGCCGTTGAGCGATTCAGAGAGTAGCAGCTTGGTCTCACCGGTCTTGGTATTGATCTTGACCAAGATGCCGCCGCTGTCCTTGTCGGCCGTGCCGTCCTCCTTCTGCTGTCCATAGAAGAAGGTACCGTTAAACATGGCCTCCAGCGTCAGGCGCATGGTTTCGACATCAAAGGAATCGCCCAGCGTGCTGTTCATGAGCGTCAGCGTGTTGCCCATCGCCGCATAGCAGGTGCCCACATAAAGCCAGTCACCATAGCTCGCAGCCGCCCAAGTGTAGCTCTGGCCGCGATCGCCTTCGTTGTTGGCCGTATTACCATCGGCGCCCGGAACGGCAACGGCACCGTTACCCTGGTAGTCGACGATGCCATCCGGCTGCGACGTTCCTACCGTAGGATGCGAGAGCTTCTCAAAGGAATACCCATTTCCCGCATTGTAGGTAACGGCACCCGATGCGTCTTCGGCGTGCGCCGGCAGCGGCGATACCAAGATAGCGGCAAGCGCTGCCACCAAGCCAAGTGTTCCCACTCGTCTCATAAGGTTATAGCCTCCCCTGTCCTAAAGCCCAGTTTTAGCATTCTTCATTTCTGTCCACGGTTAATTGCAATCTGAGCACAGCAATAATCAGTGTATAAATATACACCTGTAATTTTTTGGACGGGTTCATAGATGCTCGATTGGTAGCGAATTCCGCGCAAACCGTCACCAAACTCCACTTTTGCCGCATCTAAAGGTTATTTTTGCGCAAATTTTTGGATGCCGATAGTCACAATGGGCAGGAGGCTGGTACCCACCGGAGAGGGCAACGCCTACATTTTCATAACGTAATAGCCCGCACCCCTCACCGCCGTCTCGAGTGTGTCGCGATCAACCGGACGCTTCGAGCGTACGCGTGCCGTGTGGTCCGCATACGTTACCGTTGCCCACACGCCATCAAGCGTATTGAGGGCATTGGCTACGTTCTGAGCGCAGTCGTCACAGCTCATGCCGCCGATGAACAGCTCATCGCTATAGGGATAGTGCGACGCATCGGTATCCACCACAACAACCCTCTTGGCTTTCTTTCCGCTTGCGCCATCACTGCAGCAACTCTTCCCATGCGTCGACGCCGCAATACGACGCAGCCCAAAGAACATACCAATAGCAATCACGCCCAGCACGATGATATTTGCTGGGTTGAGCAAGTCGCTCATACGCTCCCCTTCCTTACGGTCCATTTCAGAGATACCCCCGTGGGGTGTCCCCATCTTAACCCAAAATCATGTCGGTTCGGTCAATTAGTTTCCCTACTCAAACTTTTTTGTTGACCATGGCTTACTTTCGTGTATAAGTTTTCCTAGGCTAACAGTTTAGATCCGTAAGGAGCACCGTGACCCGAACCATAGACATTCCAACGTTTCAGGCAGCGGTCGTGCGCAACTGCTCTCCCACGCTCGCGGGCATCAAGCCGGCATCGCTCTTTACCTATCCCGGCGTCTACGCCCATCAGGATGGTTCGGACGCGACCGCGTCAATCGCAGAACGCCGAGCACGCCTGCTCAACGTTATCGCCCAGTGCAACCGCGAGCTTAACACGCTCGGCATTCATCTGAGCGTTTTGGTCTGGCGCCCCTGCGGGGCGCTCGTATACGCATATCGGCCCAATAGCCTCGCCACTTACCTTGCTGACCCGCGCGCCAAAACGGCACTCGCCAAGGAGGGCTACGACACCGGCAACCTCTCGGCATGTCTTGTGCACCTGGCATCGCGCATCACGCTCGCAAGCAATAACGCCGCGGAATGCGCATGCGGCCAAACCCGATGCGCATTGGACCATCAAGCACGCTACGACAACGGCCGCACCTGCGAGTTTCCACACGAAATTGGCTACTTCCTGGGGTATCCCTACGACGACGTGCACGAGTTCATCGCCCAACGTGGCGAGAACTACAAGATCTTTGGAGCCTGGAAGGTCTATACGAATGCCGAGCAGGCGCTTGCGACGTTTGATGCGTACCGTGCCTGCACCCAACACCTCACCTTTATCTATCAGCAGGGCTGCAGCTTGGCGCAACTTGCCCAGGCGACCCGATAGAACGTACAAACCGCGGCCGCACGCCGCACAACCGAAAGGACTCAATATGAGCAAGATCGCAGTCGTCTACTGGAGCGGCACAGGCAACACCGAAGCCATGGCAAACTTCGTTGCCGAGGGCGCGGCGTCAGTCGGCGCCGAGGCAGAGGTCATCTCCTGCGCCGACTTCCCTGCCGACAAGGCCGCCGGCTATGACGCCTTCGCCTTCGGCTGCCCCGCCATGGGCTCCGAGGAGCTCGAGTACGATGAGTTCCAGCCGATGTGGGACGAAGTCAAGGAAACCCTCGGCGACAAGAAGGTCGTCCTCTTTGGCTCTTATTCGTGGGCCGAAGGCGAATGGATGGAAAACTGGAAGGCGGACGCCGATGAGGCAGGTGTCAACGTCGTCGATTCCGTCATTTGCTACGACGCCCCCGACGATGAGGGCGAGGCGGCCTGCCGCGCCCTTGGAGCCGAGCTCGCCTAGTGGCAATGAGCTCCGCCCGTAACGCGCTCTGCACCAAAACACATTCGCGTCCCAACAAAAACGGGAGCCGGATCACATCCGGCTCCCGTTTTCTGCTATGTCAGTCATATAAAGCGGCTACGAAATATTGCCCAAGAACGCCTTGGTGCGCTCGCTCTTAGGATGGTCGAAGACCTCGCTCGGCGTGCCATCCTCCACGATAACGCCGCCGTCCATAAAGACGACGCGGTCGGCGACGTCGCGGGCGAAGCCCATCTCGTGCGTCACAACGATCATGGTCATGCCGTCACGTGCCAGATCGCGCATAACGCCAAGGACGTCGCGGACAAGCTCGGGGTCGAGCGCCGACGTGGCCTCGTCAAAGAGCATCACGTGCGGGTTCATCGACAGGGCGCGGGCGATGGCCACGCGCTGCTGCTGGCCGCCCGAGAGCTGGCTCGGCATAAAGTCGATACGCTCGGCAAGGCCGACCTTGGTCAACTCCTCGACGGCAATCTTCTCGGCCTCTTCCTTACTGCGTTTGAGCACCTTTTGTTGCGCAAGCATGACGTTCTTTTTGACTGACAGGTGCGGGAACAGATTGAACTGCTGAAAGACCATGCCCAAGTGCGTACGCACTTTATTGAGGTCAACGCCCTTGGCGCACACATCCACGCCCTCGACAACAATCGAACCACTCGTGGGCTCCTCGAGACGGTTAATGCAACGAAGCATCGTCGATTTACCCGAGCCCGAGGGCCCCAGAACGACAACGACCTCACCCTTGTGCACATCCAGATCGATATCGCGCAGAACCACGTTATCGCCAAAAGCCTTTTGGAGGTTCTTGATGCTGACAACGACCTCGTTGGAATTCGTTTCACTCATGACAGGACCTCCTTACAGACCGGCGATATGATCGGCGGGCGTCGCGAC
>CABVCF010000106.1 GCA_902496775.1 uncultured Collinsella sp. | reverse complement strand
TCTCGATTGATAAGGGTTTATCATTCCTCGTTCGGCAAACGGCAAGACAAAGCCGCCGAGGCTTATATCCCCGACGGCATTACCCGGCGCTATCGACAACAAACCCACGCCATACCCAAAAGGAAGCATCCTCTAGGGAATGGCGTCGATAAGCTCCTGCGTATACGGCTCGCTCGGGTGCGCGATCACGTCCTCGGCCGCGCCTTCCTCGACAAGACGACCGTGGTAGAGCACACCAATCCGGTCGGACATATGCCGAACCACACGCATATCATGCGTGATAAACAGCAGCGCCACGCCCGTCGTACGCTGCAGATCGCGAAGCAAGTTGAGCACTTGGGCCTGAACGGACACGTCAAGCGCCGAGACCGGCTCGTCGCATACCACAAGGCGCGGCTCGCAAATAAGCGCCCGTGCCAAATTGAGTCGCTGACGCTGTCCCCCCGAAAGGTCATGCGGATAGCGGTCATAATGCTCTGCCAGAAGACCGACCGAGGCCAGGGCCGAGAGCGCGCGCCCATGGCGCTCATCCGCATCGCGCACGCCGGCGATAATTAGCGGCTCCTCCAAAATGCGGCCGACACGGTCGCGCGGGTCAAAAGCCGTAGAGCTATCCTGGAATACCAGCTGGATCTCGCGGCGAAACGGCTTGCGGTCGCGCTCCGACATCGTGGCGAGGTCGTGCCCGCGATAGACAATCGAGCCGGAATCCGCACGCTCGAGACCACAGATCAGGCGTCCAGTCGTCGACTTGCCCGATCCGGATTCGCCAACCAGGCCATAGACCTCGCCCGGCGCGATCTCAAACGACAGATCGTCCACGGCGGTAAAGACCTGACGCTTAAAACCTGAGCCCGGCATGGGATACGTTTTAGTCAGATGTGAGACCCTAAGCAGGGCTTCGCTATCAACAGCCATGGCACTCCCCTTTCTCGACAAGCCAGCATTTAGACCGGTCGCACGCATTCACGGCAACCAGCGGAGGCTCCTGTGCGCGGCAACGCTCGTCCGCCCGGGCGCAACGAGGCGCAAAGCGGCATCCACAGGGTATTGCCGTAAGCGGCGGCACTGTGCCCGGAATATCCGCCAACGTGTCAACTCGCTCGCCTTCGAGCGGCGGAATGCTCGCGATGAGCCCCTGGGCATACGGGTGGCTCGGGCGCTCCATAAGGCCGCAGGCGTCGATCTCTTCTACGATTTGGCCCAGATACATGACGTGCACGCGCGAGCAGATGCTCGTGACGACACCCAAATCATGGCTGATAAAAAGCACCGCCATGTTCTCGGTGCGGTTGAGGTCGCGCAGTAGGTCGAGGATCTGCTTTTGGGTGGTGGTGTCGAGTGCCGTGGTGGGCTCATCGGCAATCAGCAGTCGCGGATGACCGGCAAGCGCCATGGCAATCATCACGCGCTGGCGCATACCGCCGCTAAAATCGCCCGGATACATGTCGAAGCGAGCCGCGGCATCTCGAATTCCCACACGCTCCAACAGCGATAGAGCCTCGTTGCGGGCTTCGCGTCGGCTCACCTTACGGTGGGCCCTCACCGCCTCGATAACCTGCGCGCCCACCGTCATGACGGGGTTGAGTGAGGACAACGGGTCCTGGAAGATCATGGCAATATCGCAGCCGCGTACCTCGCGCATGCGCTTGAGCGGGCGCGCGAGCAGGTCCTCCCCGTCAAAGAGAATCTGACCGGTATAGGCCATCTTCTGTTCATGCTCCAATAGGCGCATGACACTCTGGGCAAACACCGACTTACCGCAGCCGGACTCGCCGACAACACCAACGATCTCGCCGGCATCGATATGTAGGTTGAGTTTGTTGACGGCTTCCAGCGCGTTGCCATCGCGGCCCACAAACGAGATGCAGAGGTCGCGCACGTCCAAAAGATGTTCGCTCATGGGCTAGTCCTCCTTGGTCTTGGGGTCGAGGGCGTCGCGCAGGCCGTCGCCGGCAAGGTTCAGCGAAAGCACGCTCGCGATGATGGCCGCTGCCGGGAAGAAGATCATCCACGGGGCTTTGCGCATCACGTTCTTGCCCGCCTGCAGGATGTTTCCCCAGCTGGCGTCGGGCGCCTTGATACCCAGGCCCAGAAACGAGAGGGCGGCCTCAGAGAGCACGGCCTCGGCAAAGACGAAGGTCGCCTGCACCAGGAAGGGCGCCATAACGTTGGGCACGATATGCAGCCACACGATGCGCGCGGTCGAGGCGCCCTGCACGCGCAGGGCCTCCACAAAGGGCTCCTCCTTGACCACCATCGCGCGCGAGCGCACGATGCGCGCCATGCTGGGCGTATAGACGATGGAGAGCGCGATGATGACGTTCCACACGCTCGCCCCCATCATCGCCATGAGCGCGATGGCCAGCAGCACGCCCGGAATGGACATAAGGCCGTCGCAGATGCGCATGAGAATATGATCGAGCCTCTCGTTGTAGCACGCATAGGCGCCGATCACCAAGCCGAGCACACTCGTCGCGAGCGTGACGGCAATGCCAACACCAAGCGACACGCGCGCGCCCGCGATGACGCGGGCAAGCAGGTCGCGGCCAAAGTCATCGCAGCCAAAGGGATGCGCGGGCGAAGGTGCCGAAAGTCGCAACGTCATCTCCTGCGCATTGGGATTAACCGTCCACACCAGCGGACCGACGAGCGCGATCAGCGCAATCGCCAGGAAAATGCAGCCGCCGACCACAAACCCCTTGTTGGCAAGAGCCTTCTTAACGTTTGCCATCATGCATCGCCCCATTTGCGAGCGCGCGGGTCAAAAGCGCCGTAGGCAAGGTCGACGACCAGATTGATCACCGAATTCAACAAGGCGATGACCAGCAGCACGCCCTGAATCACCGGATAGTCGCGACGCTCGATAGAGCTCGTGACCAGCTGGCCCAAACCGGGGATGTTAAAAATGGCCTCAGTCACCACGGCGCCCGTAATCAGAGCGCCAAAAGAATAGCCGACCGAGGTGAGAATCGGCAGCGCCGCGTTGCGCAGGGCATGGGCCAGCACCACGCGAACCTCGGAGACGCCCTTGGCACGCGCCGTCTTGACGCAGTCAAGCTGCATGGCCTCGATAACGCTCGAACGGGTCATGCGCATGAGCAGGGCCGCCTGCACGCATCCAAGCGATATGGCCGGCAACGCAAGATAGCGTAAATGGCTGAACCAGCCCTTCGATAGCGGCGCATAGCCGGCCACCGGGAACACACGCAACGTGACGGCAAACAGCCACATAAGCATGAGCGCCATCAAAAAGCCGGGTATCGCCACGCCCAAAAGAGCAACGACACGCAAGACCGCGTCGGTGCGCGACCCATGTTTGAGGGCAGCGACGACGCCGCAGGGCAGCGCAATCAACAGCGCGATGAGCTGTGCTAGAAGCGCGAGCGATAGCGTGGGGCCAAAGTGCTCGGCAATCGCCTGCGTGACGGGCTGGCGCATAAAATACGAATCGCCCAGGTCGCCGGTAAGCACGCCGCCCATCCACTCAACGTAGCGCTGCGGCAGCGGCTCGTTGAGTCCCAGACTATCGTTGACGCGCTCGATCTGGTCGGCCGAAGCCTCCATGCCGAGCATCGAAGAGGCCGGGTCACCCGGTGTGAGATAGATAATCAAAAACACGACGACCGAGATGATGAGCATCACCGGAACCATCGCGCCTATACGTTTGAGCGTGTACTTCAACATGCGAGGCGTCTATTTCCCCTCTGAACGTGGACAGGGCGTGGCGGCCACAGGGGACCAGACCCCTCCAACCGCCACGCCATCTATTGCATTACTCCGGACGCTTGGCATTCCAAACGATGGCGCCGTCGAGCACCTCGACGTCCTCGACGTCTGCCTGGGTGCCCGTGATGGAAGCATAGTGGCAAAGCGGCTCGATGACGGCGATCTCATAGAGGCGCTCCTGAGCCTCGGCCCACTTTTTGGCCGCGGCGTCGGTGTCCTTGGCGGTGCGGGTCTCGGCCACGAGCTTGAGCGCCTTCTCGTCGGACAGGCCATAGAAGGCCTTGGAGACCGAGAGGGACTGGGCCGGGATGGGCTTGTAGTTGGTGGAGGCCACAAAGAGGTCCCACTGCTCGGGCTTGCCGGAGCGGATGTCCATGAAGGTCGCGAACTCATAGCTCTCGACTTCGGCGGTGAAGCCGGCCTTCTCGAGCTGCTCCTGCAGCGCGACGGTGGCGTTGTACATATCCTTGTAGTCGGGGGTGGTCAGCAGCTTGACCGTCTCACCGGCATAGGAGGTCTTGGCCAGGGCCTTCTTGGCGGCCTTGGCGTCGGCCTGGTTGAAGTACTTCTTGCCCGCGTCAGTCGCCCACTGAGTGTTCTCGGGGTTGCCAAGGTTGGGATCGATGTTGAAGAGCTCCTTCTCGCCATAGGCGGCAAGAGCGGCCGCCTCGCAGTCGATAGCCATGAGGGCGCACTTGCGGATTTCCTCGTCGGCGAAGATGCCCTCGTTCATGTTGAGGAAGGCGGTCAGAACGCCGGCGTTATGGGTGTAGAGCTTGACGTCGTCGTTGCCGTCGAAGTCGTGGTAGTTCTCGGTGGGGATCTCGCCAGCGATATCGTACTCGCCGGTCTCAAACCCGCTCACGCGCGTGGAGGCCTCGGTCACGAACTGATAGTAGATGTCCTTGGTGGGCGCGGAGACCTTGCCGGTGTAGCCCGAAGCCTTGCCGTGAGCGGCGACATAGTCTTCGTAGCGGGTGAGATGGACGTACTGGTCCTGCTTCCACTCCACAAACTTGTAGGCACCGGTACCCACGTACTCGGTCACGCCGGTATCGCCCGCGGCCTCGATGACCTCGGAGGGGAAGATACCCGGATACTGGGAGTGGTTGCCCAGGATGATCAGAAAGTCGATGGCGGGCTCGGTCAGCGTGCAGGTGACCTCGTGGTCGCCCGAGGCGGCGAAGGTGGCACCGGGCAGCAGGCTCGCGGCGCGGTCGTTGACGGTGAGCCAGCGGTTCATCGAGGCCACGACGTCCTCGGAGCCAAGCTCCTTGCCGTTGTGGAAGTTGACGCCCTCGCGCAGCTTGATGGTGTAGGTCAGGCCGTCGTCGGAGGCCTCATAGCCCTTGGCCAGCACGGGTTGGGGCTCGTAGTCGCTATCGAGGCCAAAGAGCGGCTCGACGACGTTGCAGATGATGTCCATGGTCACAAGCGACGACGTGGTGTGCGGATCGAGACCGTCCGGGCTCGCCGGGAGCGCGATCTGCAGCTCGTCGCGATACTCCACATCCTGGCCGGAGGCAGCGGCGCTACCGCTCTCGGCGCCCGAACCGCCGCAGCCGGTGAGGCCGAGGCCCGCCATGGCGCACAGGGCAGCGGAGCCGGTCAGAAAACCGCGACGGGAAACGCCCGCCTTGAAAAAGTCGTTGTTCATTGAGTTCCTTTCATGTCTGAACAAACGGATAGAATCTGCCGGGACGGCGGAAATCCCCGCCCCGGCAGCTATGCGAAGCCGGTCGGCGCCCTGCGCTGCATCCGGACACCGGCCGGCATGGCAACAGAGAAATCCCTATCGCGCGGATAGGAACACGCGGCGGCACAGCTTAGCGCAGGTGCGGCTAAATCGTCTCGAGGAAGGCCTCGATGCGGGTCTGGAGCTGACCGGCGTCCTCGCCGGCGTAGTCGGTCGTGATGTGCATAAACGGAATGCCGGCCTGCTCGGCGGCCTTCTCCACGGCAAACGACTCCATCTCGTAGAGCGTGCAGAACTGCAGGGCCACGTCGACGATAC
>CABVCF010000105.1 GCA_902496775.1 uncultured Collinsella sp. | reverse complement strand
CGACCGTAGCCGCCGTAGGTGTCGACGATGATCTTGCGGCCGGTGAGGCCCGTGTCGCCCATGGGGCCGCCCACGACAAAGCGACCGGTGGGGTTCACGTAGATGTCCGCGTTATCCCACGGCATGTTCTCAGTGGCCATGGCCGGGGTGATGACGTGCTCGATGAGGTCGGCCTTGATCTTGCCCATGTCCTCGATCTCGGCAGCGTGCTGCGTGGAGATGACGATGGTCGTGACCTCGACGGGCTTGCCTTCCTCGTAGCGCACGGTGACCTGGGTCTTGCCGTCGGGACGCAGATAGGGCAGGGTACCGTCGTGGCGCACGGCGGCCAGGCGCTCGGCCAGGCGGCTTGCCAGGTAGTGCGGCATGGGCATGAGGGTCTTGGTCTCGTTGGAGGCATAACCGAACATCATGCCCTGGTCGCCGGCACCGATCAGGTCGATTGGGTCGGTGGTAGCGCCGGTCTGGGTCTCGAAGGACTCGTCAACGCCTTGGGCGATATCGGGCGACTGCTCGTGGATGAGGCTCATGACGCCGCAGGTGTCGCAGTCAAAACCGAACTTGGCACGGTTGTAGCCAATGCGGCGGATAACGCCACGGGCGATTTCCTGAACGTCTACGTAGGCCTGGGTGCGAATCTCGCCGGCGACGATGACGGTGCCGGTGGTCACGAGGGTCTCGCAGGCGCAGCGGACGTTCTCCACGTTGGCAGGCACGCCGTTGGGGGCGATGTAGCCCTGCTCCTGGAGCTCTATTTCTTTGGCGAGGATTGCGTCGAGGACGGCGTCGCTGATCTGGTCAGCGATCTTATCGGGATGACCTTCGGTCACCGACTCCGACGTAAAAACAAAGGACCCGTGTTGGGGCGGGATGGAACGAAGTTCTTCTGACATGATTGTCCTTTCAAAAACGTGTCCCGGCGACCGTTACCATTCCGCCGGGCTCTCTATGCAAGGGCACATCATAGCGCGTAAATCAAACATTCACACCCTTTCCGCACCTACTCATTGGGGACAGACATAAATGACCAGCCTTAAACTAAGAACGTCTCCAACGACTGGTCATTTAAGTCTGTCCCCAATGAGTAGGTCGGTGCCCTTTGTGCGGAGGTTGCTTTGATGCTTTATACTGGTGCGGTTAGACATCCATCCTGCAATCGAGGAGATTTCCATGGCATCAGACGTTCGCGTCCGCTTTGCACCCTCACCGACGGGCAAGCTGCACATTGGCGGCGCCCGCACCGCTATCTATAACTGGGCTTTCGCCCGTGCTAACGGCGGCACGTTCATCCTGCGCATCGACGACACCGACCTCACCCGCTCCACCGACGAGAACACGCAGATCATCCTGCGCGCCATGCGTTGGCTGGGCCTGGACTGGGACGAGGGTCCCGAGGTGGGCGGCGATTTTGGCCCCTACGCCCAGACCGAGCGCTTGGACCTGTACAAGCAGGCCGCCCAGAAGCTTTGGGACGAGGGCAAGGCCTATCCCTGCTTCTGCACCAAGGAGCAGCTCGACGCCGACCGCAAGGCCGCGCAGGAGCGCAAGGACCCCTTCCAGGGCTATCAGCGCCGTTGCCGCGATCTTGATCCCGAGGAGGCCCGCCGCCGCATCGAGGCCGGGGAGTCCTACGTCCTGCGCATCAAGGTGCCCGAGGACCGCGGCGACGTCGTCATCCACGACGCCGTCCACGGAGAGGTGACCTTCGACGCCAAGGAGCTCGACGACTTTGTCATCTTCCGCTCCGACGGTACGCCCACGTATAACTTCGCGACCGTCGTCGACGACGCCATGATGAAGATCACCCACGTCATCCGCGGCGACGACCACCTGTCCAACACCCCGCGTCAGGTCATGGTCTACGAGGCCCTCGGCGCTCCCGTGCCCACGTTCGCTCACATCTCCATGATCCTGGGCGCCGACGGCAAAAAGCTCTCCAAGCGCCACGGCGCCACCTCGGTGGAGGAGTACCGCGACGCCGGCTACCTGTCCGACGCCTTTGTCAACTACCTGGCGCTGCTCGGCTGGTCGCTCGACGGCGAAACCACGATCATCCCGCGCGATGTCCTGGCCAGTAAGTTCTCGCTCGACCGCATCTCCAAGAACCCGGCGACCTTCGACCCCAAGAAGCTCGATTGGGTCAACGCCGAATACATCAACGGCATGTCCGATGCCCAGTTTGCCGACGAGATCATGGTCCCCGAGCTGCACGAGGCGGGTCTCATCGAGGGTAATGTCGAGTATGGCGAGGATTGGATCGATGCGCTTGCCGCCATTGTCAAGCCGCGCACCAAGATGCCGTCCGACGCCGTGACCGTCGCCGCTCCCATCTTTGCTACGGCCGAGACACTCGAGTATGACGAGAAGTCCGTCAACAAGGGCCTGGCCAAGGAGGGCATGGGTGCCATTCTGGATGCCGCCAAGGCCGCGCTCGAGGGCGTGGACGAGTGGACGGCCGCCAACATCGACGCCGCGCTTGAGCCGCTGCCCGAGCAGATGGACCTCAAGAAGCGCGTAGTGTTCCAGGCCGTGCGCGTTGCCGTCTGCGGCAACATGGTGAGCCCTCCGCTGGGCGAGACCATGGCGCTCATCGGCCGCGACGACTGCCTGGCGCGCATCGACCGCGCCCGCACGATGGCGCTGTAATCGCTGCGCAAACGTATGTATCCGAGCCCCGTTCACTCAGAGCGGGGCTCTTGTTTCTGTAGACGTATGGGATAGGAGGTGCTGGGGCCATGGCCGAGCAACTTTCGCTGTTTGGTTCGCCTGAACCGGAGGAAGCTCCGAAGTCCGCGGCTCCTGCCGCCGCCCCGGCGCAGCCCGAGTTCGCACTTGAACCCGTCGCCGCCTATGCGAGCGTAGTCCTTGACATTCCCACCCGTGCGCTGTCCGAGCCGTTTGCTTATGGCGTTCCCCGGTCCCTTGTCAACGAGGCACAAATCGGATCTACGGTCCTGGTCCACTTTGGTAGCCGTGCGGCCGCTGGCTATATCGTCGACATTGCGTCTGAGCTAAGCGAGCTGCGAGGCAAAATCGCCCTCGATCCCGCGCGTATAAAGCCCATCGAGGCGATTCTCAGCAAGCCGCTCTTTAGTGCCGAGGCCGCCCGCATCGCGCGTTGGATGAGCCGCGAATATGTCGCGACGCTTTCCGAGTGCCTGCGCCTGTTCTTGCCCCCGGGTGGAAGCCCGCGCGTGGTCAAAGGCGACGACGGCGTGTGGACGGTTGAACGTCCCGCCGTCAAGCCTATCCAAAACCGCTGGGTCATGCTCACGCCCGAGGGCTTTGACTATACGCCGCCCAAGACCGCGGTCCGTCAGCGCCAGCTTATCGAGGCCCTCCAGTGCGGCCCGGTCACGACGCGCGATCTCAACTTGCTCTACAACAGTATGTCGGCGACCATCAAGGCGCTTGAAAAACGCGGCGTCGTGGTGGTGGAGGAGCGCCGCGCCTGGCGTGGCTGCAGCGAGCAGACCACGCTGTCCTCGGCAAGCGGCAAGGCTCCGGTCGCGCTCACGAACGGCCAGCAGCAGGCGCTTGCGCAGATTGAGCGCGCCCGCCTTGACGCCCACGGCGACGTGGTTCTTGTCGACGGCGTCACCGGATCTGGTAAAACCGAGGTCTACCTCTCTGCCATCGAGCGCGTGCTCGCGGTCGGCCGTTCGGCTTGCGTGCTGGTGCCCGAGATTTCGCTGACGGCCCAGACCGTCGGCCGCTTTCGCTCGCGCTTCGGTGAGACGGTCGCGGTCTTCCACTCGCGCCTTTCGGCCGGCGAGCGCCTGGACCAGTGGGATATGGTCGCCAGCGGTGCCGCCCGCGTTGTCGTCGGCGCGCGTTCGGCACTCTTTTGCCCGCTCAGCGATCTGGGCCTCATCATCATCGACGAGGAGCACGAGACCAGTTACAAGCAGGGTTCCAGCCCGCGCTACCATGCGCGCGAAGTGGCGGCCGAGATGGCGCGGCGCTACCGCTGCCCGCTCGTGTTGGGCTCCGCCACGCCCTCGGCCGAGGCCCTCGACCGCTGCCGCCGTGGCACGTATAACGGTGCCACCTGGACGCGCGTCGAGATGCCCGAGCGCCCGGGACACGCCGTACTGCCGACAGTCCGCATTGCCGACCTGCGACGCGAGTTCTCGCACGGCAGCCGCTCTATGTTCTCAAAACCGCTGATGGAAGGCCTGGAGCGTGTGGTCGAGCGCCGTGAGAAGGCCGTGCTGTTGCACAACCGCCGTGGCTTTGCGCCGTTCCTGATGTGCCGCGAGTGCGGCTGCGTCCCCACCTGCAACCACTGCTCCACCGCGCTTACGTATCACGAGCGCACGCACACGCTGCAGTGTCACACATGCGGTTCGTCTTGGCGCGTGCAGCCGTATCCCGCGCCCACGAGCCGTTGCCCCAAATGTGGCAGTCGCTACCTGGCAAAAATGGGCCTGGGTACGCAGCAGATCGAGGACGCACTGCACCAGATGTTGCCCGAGGACGTCACCATTATTCGCATGGATGCCGATTCCACGCGCGGAAAGGGCGCGCACAAAAAGCTGCTTGAGCAGTTCGATGCCGCCGATTGCGCGGTGCTGCTGGGCACCCAGATGATCGCCAAGGGCCTCGACTTTCCTGAGGTCACGCTCGTGGGCGTGGTCAATGCCGACTTTGCCCTCAAGCTGCCGGACTTCCGCGCAGGGGAGCGCGCCTACGATCTGCTGGAGCAAGTCGCCGGCCGTGCCGGTCGTGGTGATCGCCCCGGCGAGGTCATCATCCAGACCTACCTGCCCGAGGACCCGGTCATTCGCGCCGTCGCTGAGCATGACCGTTCGATCTTTACCGACTACGACCTGGACCAGCGCCGCGACGCGCTGTACCCGCCGTTTGTTCGCCTGGTCAACATCTTGGTGTGGTCGGCGAACCGAGACGACGCGCGGGACTACATCGGGCGCATCGCAAAGCTCCTCAAGCGCCGCTGGCATGCCGCCGCGCCCGACTTTTTGCGGGCGGGCAGCGCGGTGCCGCAGGTGCTGGGCCCGGCTTCGTGTGTAATCGAGAGAGCCAAGGACCGCTACCGCTTCCATCTGCTTGTGAAGTCGCCCGTGGGGTACCATGTCTCTGATGATATCGACGCCTGTCTCAAAGAGGTGGGCTCTGTGCGCGGCGTGAGCGTGAGCGTTGACGTCGACGCCTATGATTTGATGTAACAACTCGAAAGGATGGCCATGGAAGCCAACGGAATCGTACTGTCGCCCGACCCTCGTCTGCGCCAGGAGTGCGCCGTCATCGAGGAGATCACCCCGGCGATCGAGGCGCTTGCCGAGAAGATGAAGAAGATGATGTTCGAGAACGGCGGCTGCGGTCTGGCTGCCCCGCAGATCGGCGAGCTCATTCAGCTCGTCACCATCGACTGCGACTACAGCGACAAGAACGACTACGACCCGTACGTGCTTATCAATCCCGTCATTGTTGAGCAGAGTGACCATCTGGTGCCCTTTAGCGAGGGCTGCCTTTCCATTCCTGGCATCAGCTGCGAGATCGAGCGTCCCGACCATGTCATCGTAGAGGCGTACGACTTGGACGCCAACCTGATTCGCTATGAGGCCACGGGCGACCTGTTCTGCGTGTGCCTGCAGCACGAGATCGATCACCTGCACGGCAACACCATGTTTGAGCGACTGAAGCCGATGCAGAGGATCAAAGCAGTCAAGGAGTACCAGGACGCCCTGGCTCGCGGCGCTCGACCGGGCGAGACGGAGTAGGTTTGTCCGTCCCCGGGGCACCCGCCTATATCATCCCGTGCTCAAACATTCTCGCTTTGCTGCGAAACTGCGCGCGGGACG
>CABVCF010000104.1 GCA_902496775.1 uncultured Collinsella sp. | reverse complement strand
CTATGGTCTCGCTCCTCACGGCCCTTGTCGGCCTTTCCAAGGCACTCAAGCAGGGTTCGAAGCCCAAAAAGAAAGGCCACCGTCGCTAAGACGATGACCTAACTCTACTAAGCAACGGCTCTGCCCAGCTCACCACAACTTGGGCTGCCGTCGGCATCATTTTACCCTCCTGACGAGGAATTCGTCCATATTTCAAAAATCAAATCCTGTTCGCGCGTGGGCGTAAACTTTTAGTTGGGCAAATCCGGCAGATTGGAGCTTGAAACATGAGGGATATGCACCTCATGTCGCTCATAAAACGTCTCCTGACCTCGAAGGAGAACGTTTTTTAGCGACAGAAGGAGACATAAATATGATCTGGTTTACCAGCGACACCCACTTCGGGCATGAGAACGTGCTGAAGTTCACCGGCCGCCCGTGGGAGACGATTTGGCAGATGAACGACGCCATCGTCGACAGCATCAACGGCAGGGTCGCCGTGGACGACGAGCTCTACATCCTGGGGGATTTCTCATTCAAGATGACCGCCCAGGACGCCTATGCCCTGCGCAAGCGGATCGCCTGCAGGCGCATCCACCTCGTCCCGGGAAACCACGACAAGGACTGGACCCAGCCGGCGGTCGCGGGCGCGTTCACCGTGGAGCCGCCGATCTGCGTGCTCAAGATCGACGGGCAGAAGATCGTCCTGAGCCATTACCCCATGGCCGACTGGCAGGGCATGAGCCATGGATCGTGGCACCTCCACGGGCACATCCACAGCAGCGGCGACGCGTACAACGAGTTCAACCGCAAGCAGGGCCTTCTGCGCTACGACGTCGGTTGCGATGCCAACGGGCACTCCCCGGTGAGCCTCGACGAGCTGAGGGAATGGTTCGCCGGAGTCGACGAGCCGTGCGGCCGGGTGAAATGGCCCTGGTGGGTCAACGAGACCGGCGACAGGCAGGTCGAGCGCGAGCTGGCGGCGTACAAGAGGGAAGAGGCGATCCGATGACGGTCTATGTGACGGGCGACATCCACAGTGGGCTCGACATGCAAAAGCTCCGCGACTGGGAGCTTGGGGATGGCCTTACCGGCGACGACTATCTCATCGTTGCCGGTGACTTTGGCTTTCCGTGGAACTTTTCTGCCGAGGAATGCGCCGACATCGCCTGGCTGGAGTCGCGCCCCTACACGGTACTGTTCGTCGACGGCAACCACGAGCGCTTCGACCACTGGGGGGAGCGCCCCATGGAGCCGTGGCGCGGCGGGCTGACGCAACGTTTATCGGATACTTCGCCCATCCGCCGCCTCATGCGCGGGGAGGTCTTCGAGCTCGACGGATCGACGGTCTTCACCATGGGCGGTGCCACGAGCGTGGACAGGGAATACCGCGTGCCGTATTCCAGCTGGTGGCCTCAGGAGCTCCCGGACGAGCGCGATTTCGATACCGCGCGGACAAAGCTCGACGAGGTCGGCTGGAAGGTCGACTGCGTCATCACCCATACCTGCTCGACGCGCATGCTCTCGCCGACGCTCTACCCGGACCCAGGCTGGGAGCGCCCTGATGTGGACCGGCTGACCGGATTCCTCGACGAGCTCGAGGACCGCCTGGACTACAAGCGCTGGTATTACGGCCATTTTCACCGAGACGGCAACCCGGACGAACGTCATACCGTGCTGTATGACCGGATCGTGAGGCTCGGGGACAAACTCCTGCCGTGGGGTGCGTACTGATGACGGTCTATGTGACAGGCGACGTGCACGGCAGGGCCGAGTACGGGTCCAGCAGGTTCGCCTTCAGGTCTTGGCCGCTGGGCCGCACGCTGACGCGCGATGACGCGGTGATCGTGGCCGGCGACTTCGGCTTTGTCTGGGATGGATCCAACGCCGAGAAATACTGGCTCGACTGGTTCGAGTCGAAGCCGTGGACCACGTGTTTCGTAGACGGCAACCATGAGAACCACCGGATGCTGGCAGAACTGCCGGTGCGGGAGTGGAGCGGCGGGCTCGTCCATGAGGTGCGACCGCACGTGCTGCACCTGATGCGCGGTGAGGTGTACGACATCGCGGGGACCACGGTCCTCACCATGGGAGGTGCCGCGAGCAACGACAGGCAGTATCGCAGGGAGGGGAGGAACTGGTGGCCCGAGGAGATGCCGAGCGAGGAGGAGATGGACCACTGCCGCGCCTCGCTCGATCGCGTGGGCTGGAGGGTCGATTGCGTTGTGACTCACGAGGCCCCTGCTGCCCTTGCTGAGGTGCTGTGCCGCGAGCATGGACGCGGGTATCGTGGCGACCGGCTGCAAACTTTCCTGGGCGAGCTCGAAGGGCGGCTCGACTATCGTATCTGGCTCTTCGGGCATTACCACGGCGACGAATGGCGCGACGACAGGCATCGCCTGGTCTATCGAGACATCGTGTCGATCGAAAGTGCTGCGCCCGGTTCTCAGTTCTAGAAACCCCCTAGAAATGCTCTAGAGGGTTTCTAGAAAATTAGATGCTATGTGGCCTACTCGCCCCTCATCTGGGTCATGACCTCGACCTTGGCCTCGGCCACGGCCGCCCGCTGTTCGGTTGCAGCGAGGCGGTCCTTGAGGGTGGCGACCTCGGCCATCAGGTCGCGCTGGGCCGGGAGTGCGTCGTTCAACTCGGCTTGGGCTTTCAGCGCGGCGTCACGCTCGCCGCGCAGGCGCTCGATCTCATCGACCATGGCCACGGCCTCGGCATGGAGCTGGACGACCTGCCTGTCGAGCTCCCTGGCATCGGCGAGGTATCTGACGCTCGCGGCGTGGAGCTCGTTGTTCTCGAGCTCGAGGCTCGCGGTATCGAGCTCGAACTTCTCCTCGATAAAGGCGACCCGCTCATTGCAGTCGGCCTCAAGTCTTTCGTTCCGGTCTCTCGCCTCGACGAGCTTGCGGTTGAATTCGTCGAGCTGGGCCCTGAGCAACGCGTTCTCGGTCCTGAGGTCGCCCGTCTCGTGCAGCAGCTTCTCCCGCCACGTCGCCTCGATCCGCTCGGCGGCCTCATCGAGGACGGACTTCACGCCGTAGATCTCCCTGATTTTCTTCTCGTCTGCCATGGTGCGGCACTCCAATCAACAACGGGCATGGCTCCGCCATGCCATATGGCTGGGAACAATGCACGGCCGCTGTTGATTTGTGTTCGCCCTGCGATCGGTGAGTTCTAAAAGGCGTCTCAAGTCATGCGTTCACGCAGGTTTTCAGTTGGAGAAATACCGCACGTTTTCATGGTAACACGTGCCTTAAAGAACGGGCGGCCATATCGATTCGTTGTAAATAGCGTCTACGACGTGTTGGTGGCAGGAGGTGAGGGCGTTAAAGATGTCGAGAGTGATTGTGGGAGTATTTTAGATACAGGCATGAGAAAGGGTTGAATCGAAGTGTCTGGCCGGACGCCAATTGTCCGGGAACTGTTTCGGTTCGACCCTGCTTCATTCTACATCCGCGGCATGTTCTTGTGGGCATCCTGACGGTGACCGACTCTCACGACCTCGATAGTCGGTTTGTGGGCTTAAAGTTTCGGAGGCTCCCAAGCGTTTTCAATCGCGGCGCGGTAGATTGCGGCGTAATTAAGCATCCAGCTGCCATCACCAACTTTTTGAATATACCCCTTATCCTTCAGAGAGGTATAGGCCCGGGATATCGTGTTCTTACTCAGGCGGTAGTGATCCTCAATCCATTTGCTTTTAGCGCAGAAGCCCATGGGCCGTTTGTTTTTGGAAGGTTTTCCAAACTTCCATACAAGGCCGAGGATGAGGCGCTCGGCGGCAACGGTGGTGACGCAGCACGCCCACTCGGGCACTGAAATAAAAATAGCCTTATCCATTTTTCCCGTAATCTCTCGTTGCTCAGTAGCATCATCGCTAAATATGTCGGAAATCGACGGAAGCTCGCTCATGTTTACCACCTAATCAAGGTGGGCGGTACGACCTTCAAGCTGCTTGAAAAGCTCGTAGAACGAGCTCTCAAACATGTAATTAGAGCGATGGATCTGGATGAGCTTGCCGGACTCTCGCATAAACTTGCGTGCGGTGTTTTCGCTCCAGCCAGTGAGTTCGCGGATATCGTTAACGCGGAGCAACCGATCGCACTGAGCGGCACCAGTGGGGAAAGTCGGTGTGGACGCCTGAGTGCTAATCTTTGGAGTAGCCATGATGAGCTATCCTTTCAATGAGGGCCCTCCCTGTGCTTGTAAGACGTACCAGGTTCATAAGCACTTGGGGGGCCGGTTTCTATGACTACATGCGTAGCCATCTGACAGCTTTAGCATGTATTAAAACTCATTAGATGTCAATCAAATAAAGCATCTACCTGCGGAAACGGTATTATAGTACCGTAATATTATGAAATAAACGATGAATGAAAAACATGCTATTTCTCGCTTCTCTGTATATAGGCGTTGATGAAGGCTTCGTAGCCTTTAACTGCTTTTATTTCTGATTGTTGAACGAGGCTTGTATACGTTTTGAGCGTGATATTGGGGTCCGCGTGGCCAAGAATACCTTGCACGCTTCTAACGTCCGATCCGTTCGCCAGCATAAAAGTGCTTACACAATGCCTGAGCTGATGCGGGCAGATGCCCTTATATAGTTTTCCGCCAGTCGAATTGTTCGGCTCATAGATTCCAAGATTGCAGCTAACTGCGAAATCGCGAAACCAATGGTTGAAGATGTAGTTTTTCATGTGACAGACAGTAGGGATCCCTTGCTCGACAGCAATATCGCTAATGATGGGAGTGCTGCCAGTCTGGGACAGCCCCAGAGAGGCCAGGAGCTCTTTTTGTATGGCTGACCATGATTGAAGACGTTCGGCCAAGGTTTCTCCAACGGGAATTTTGCGTTGGCTTTCTTGTGACTTGGGTGCCCTCAGTTCATGGTCGTTGGTGTACTGCCTGTCAATTTTCAAGGTTTTATTGGCAGGGTCCCAATCGCGCCATTCGAGGCCCAGCATCTCGCCTTTCCGCATACCCGTATACACTAGTACTAGTGTACCGACAGCTTCGGCGGTGAGCTCAATGTGTTGAAGACGTGTGCATAGGGTAGCTACTTGGTCGATTGTCAGTGATTCTCTTTTGTTGCGTGGTCTGCGAACATGAACGGTAGCGCAGGGGTTTCGGTCAATTATTCTCTTTGCGACTGCATTCGACAAAATCTGACGCAGTTTCGCATTGATTCGTACAAGCTCTGATGGTTTGTATTTTCCCGTACGACGAGCTTCGGCATATGTTTCTTCGATTAGATCGGGAGTTAGCCCCTCAATTGTCTGAAACGCACCGAATAGGTCTTCGATATGCCTGCAATCGTACGTTTCTCTTTCATAGCTCGTTGGCGCAAGCTCGGTGTCCCTATTTTCATGAAAGGCCCAGCAGTAGGACGCAAGCAAAGTGGGCTTTTTAGTTTTAGTGATCGTGCCAGAGGAGTTGATTTCAGCCAGCTTGGCCTGCATTGCAGCCTTAGCTTCTGTTTTAGTCTTGCAACGAACTGTATAAGTTGGGGATCGTTTGTAGCGCCCCGTCTTAGGGTCCTTGACTCCAAGGGAAAAATAATAGCGATAGGTGTTAGGTGATCTCTTGTCTTTCCAACACGTGCCTCTTCCGCTAATTAGTGGCTGTTCTGACATCTTTGCGCTCCGTTTCTTTGAATAGTTTTCAACAATTCATTGAGTGCAGTTTAGCTAAAGCTGTTAGTAATATGTTTGTAAAAGCGTAGGCTCAGCTACCGGAGGTAAAAGACACAAACTGCTATGTTTATCTGCGGTTATATGATGTTCAATGATGCTTGATGAATGGTAGGGGGTAGCATTAAATCATATCTCCTAAAGCGGGTGTCGACGGTTCGAATCCGCCCGGGGGCACCAGAGATTTGCCGAGCCCGGTACCACCACGGTGCCGGGCTCTTCTGGTCTAAGGGCAGGATTCGGGCCGTCGG
>CABVCF010000103.1 GCA_902496775.1 uncultured Collinsella sp. | reverse complement strand
GCGCCAGACAGGTACAATGATGAACACTGTACCGTAGCGGAGCGCCCCGCGCGCGCCGCAATCACGCGAAAGGGTTTCCCATGGCCGAGATCTCGTCCTCCCGTATCGTCATCACCGTCCTTGGCAAGAACCGCCCCGGTATCGTCGCCGGCGTCACCCGTGTTCTGGGCGAGGCCAACGTCGACATCCGCGACATTACGCAGTCCATTATCGAGGACATCTTTACCATGACCATGCTGGCCGACACCGCCGAGTCCAAGCTCGACTTCGCCGAGCTGCAGAAGGCGCTAGCCGAGGCTGGCGAGCTTTCGGGCGTCAACGTGTCCATCCAGCGCGAGGACGTCTTTAACTTTATGTACCGCCTGTAGCGAACAAGCCGCCGGGGATTGCCTGACACGCGCATGCCCATGCAAGCCACCCCGATGCGGCCCGGAGAGGAGCGCGCATGGCCTACGACGCCAAGAAAATCTATTACCGCTTCGATGACCACTTGAGCCGACTGGTTCTGGATTACGAAGCAAGCCGCCAGATTTCGTCTGAGAGCGAAAGCCTCTACCACGGCCTGCCGACCGCCCCGTACGACGAGGACCTGTTTGTCGAGCACAATGTCAAGCGCGGCCTGCGCAATGCCGACGGCTCGGGCGTGGTCGCGGGCCTCACTCGTATCTCGGATGTGCACGGCTACAACAAGGTCGACGGAAAGGTCGTGCCCGATCAGGGCAAGCTCACGCTTCGCGGCTACAGCATCGAGGATCTGGTCAACAATGCCCAGGCCGAGAATCGCTACGGCTACGAAGAAGTCGCCTATCTGCTTATCACGGGTTCGCTGCCCAACAAGGAAGAGCTCGACGGCTTCTGCGAGCGCCTAGGTGCCTTTAGACATCTGAGCGACGAGTACGTTAAAGAGTTCCCTATGACCACGGTGTCGTCGAGCATCATGAACGTGCTCCAGCGCGCCGTACTGCTGCTCTACGCCTTCGATGCCGAACCAGACGTGATCACGCCCGAGCACGAAATCGACGTCGCCATTTCCATGCTCGCACGTCTCCCGCGCATTGCCGCCTTCGCACACATGGCCTCGGTCGCCAAGCTTCGCGGCTCCGAGGTTCACGTGCCGCACCCCACGCCCGGTCTCTCCACCGCCGAGACCATCCTACAGGTCCTGCGCGGCGGCATGGCGTTCACCCGCGATGAGGCGATGCTGCTCGACGTTATGCTCATGCTGCATGCCGAGCACGGCGGCGGCAACAACTCCACCTTCGCTTGCCGCGTGCTGTCGTCTTCGGCCACCGACCCGTATTCCGCCTACGCCGCGGCTATCGGCTCGCTCAAGGGCCCGCGCCACGGCGGCGCCAATGCCAAGGTCGTGTCTATGCACGAGGACATCCGCGCGCATGTCTCCAACTGGGAGGACGAGGACGAGGTCGCGGCCTACCTGGGCAAGATCCTCGACAAGCAGGCCTTCGACGGCACGGGCCTCATCTACGGCATGGGCCACGCCGTCTATACGCTCAGCGACCCGCGCGCCGAGGTCTGCCGCCGTTACGCGCGCTCACTGGCAGCCAAGAAGGACTTGGGCGAAGAGTTCGCACTCATCGAGCGCATCGAGCGCCTGGCACCGCAGGTGATGCGCGACCACGGCATGACCAAGCCTATCTGCGCCAACATCGACCTGTACACAGGCTTTATCTACAAGATGCTCGGCGTGCCCGAGACGCTTTTTACGCCGCTTTTCGCCGTCGCCCGCATGGCCGGCTGGTCGGCACACCGCATGGAAGAGCTCTTCTGCGCGCACCGTATTATTCGCCCCGCCTACCGCCCGGTTATCGAGCCGCTGAAGTACAAGCCACTCGCCGACCGCTAGGACGCGGACCGTTATAGAACCCGAGCGTGGCCAGGGCATCACCGCCCTCGGCCACGCTTTTTATGCCAGCAGAAAGGGCTGCATCAAATGATTGTGTTTTCCGATATGGATGGAACGCTGTTGACGAGCGATAAGCAGATGAGCGATGCCACCTGGGCGATGCTCGACGAGCTCGCTCGACGCGGGATTGAATTTGTGCCCTGCACGGGACGTCCGCTGTCGGGCATCTTTGAGCCCATCCTCGCCCATCCCGCCGTGCACTATGCCGTCTGCGCCAATGGCGCCAGCGTCTGGCAGCTCGACGACGATGTGCCCACCGACGCCTCGCGCGCCACGCGCATCTTGAGCCGACCGCTCGATTGCGGCATTGCCCATCGCATCCGCCGCATCGCCGCCGGCCACGATGTGACCTTCGATATCTTCGCGGACGGGCAGTGCTTCCTCCCCCGCTCGCTCTACACGCGCCTGGATGAGTTCTGCGGCGGCGACCCCCACATCGCAGCTTCGCTCAAGCGCACACGAACACCGATCGACATGGATATCGACAGCAAGATCGACGAGGTCGAGACGCTCGAACGCATCGCCATGTACTGGCACGACCCGGCCGATCGCGACGCCATCGCGGCAGCGCTCGACACGCTCGGAGGCATTGAGGTCACGCGTTCGTACGCCATGAATATCGAGGTCATGGGCGAGGGCGCCACCAAGGGAACGGCCCTCACGTGGCTATGCGAGCACCTGGGCGAGCGTCTCGCCGACGCCTGGGCGTTCGGTGACAACATCAACGACATCCCCATGCTGCAGGCAGCGGGCCATGGCATGGCCATGATCAACGCCGAGCCCGAAGATCGCGAGGCCGCCGACGCCATCACCGAATACGACAACGACCACGACGGCGTCGCCCGCACCATCATGGACGCCCTCGCCTAGTCATTGGGGACGTTCTTAAACGACTAGTCACTGGGGACACTCTTCGCAAAAAGCCGCAAGGACTGTCCCCCACTGTCGGCAGAAAAGGAACGTCCCCATCTGCCGGATTAGGAGAGACTCTCCAGCACGCGACGGAGCTCCTGCTGGACGGCGTGGTCGCGGTTACAACCCACCACACGATCGGCCACCGCCTTGAGCGCGGGGCGCGCGTTTTCCATCGCGCAGCCCGTGCCGACAAAGCGAATGATCTCGTAGTCGTTCATCGAGTCGCCAAACGCCATGACCTCGTCGCGACCAATGCCGTAATGCTCCGCGAGCTGCGCGATACCCGAGGCCTTCGACACACCAGGCTGCATGGCATCGATCCACGCGTTGCCCGAAGGCGCAAAAGTAAAGAGCTGACCAAGTTCGCGCTGTAGCACGTACGCGCTGTCCATAACCGCACTGTCGTCGCAAAAGATACTCGCTTTGATGATATTTACGCTGGGATCGGGCAGCTCCCAAATGCGCTCGGCATTGGGAAGGTCCTTATCGACCTCACGCACGAACTTGCATTCGTCATCGAGCAGGAAGGACTTGGTTCGGTCAAAGAGCGCAAGATGTAGATTGGGAAACGTCCTGACGGCTTGGGCGAGCCTTCGAATCGCCAGGTGGGAATACACCTCACGGTCTACCATCTTACCGTCGGCGTAGACCTGGGCGCCGTTAGCGGCGACAAAGTCCATCTTGTCGCGAACGGGCGCAAAGAACTCGCACAGGCGATCGTAGCGACGACCTGACGATGCAGCGAAATGCACACCATGCTCGTGTAGCGCCAGAATCAGTTCGTAGGTCTCGGGAGGCACCTGGCCGTTTTCGTCAAGCAGTGTGCCGTCCATATCGGATGCAATCAGTTTAAACATAGAAAAGCTCCCTTCGGGCTTGTTGGAATCGAACGCGTATCCGATTCCAACGTACCCAAAGGGAGCTCAAATAAGACTCCGCGGGCGTAAACGTTACAAGGACCTGGCAAATAGCTCACACATGCCAGAGGCCCTACGGTCGCGGCGTCAGGCAGCCCGCCAAAGAGCGTCCCCAATGACTAGTCGTTTAAGAACGTCCCCGATGACTAGTCGGCGTAGGTGAAGGTTGTAACGTCGAACATGCCCTCGGGGCGGATGCGGAGCGTCGGGATGACCGGCAAGGGCAGGAAGATAATGCCCATGATGGGGTCGAGCGGCGGCTCAATACCCATGGCGCGCGCCTTGACCATAAAGTCATCGTGCTGCGCGGCAACGTCCTCGGCCGTGCCCTCGCTCATCAGGCCACCGAGCGCCAGCGGAATGCGCGCCACGACCTCGCCGTTGCGCACCAGCACGTGGCCGCCCTGGCCCACGGCCTCAACGGCAGTCATCATATCGGCAGCGTTGTCGCCCACCACGCACACGTTGTGCGAGTCGTGGCCGATCGTGGAGGCAATGGCACCGCCCGTGATGGTGAAACCGCGCACCCAGCCGTGACCGATATGCTTGCCGACGAGCCCCATGCCGGCGGGACCGTCGCCATCGGCGCCCTCGGCCTGCAGCGACACGCCGCGGCCATGGCGCTCGATAAGCATAATGCGACGCAAGTCCTCGGCGCTCTCGGGACGGACCATGCCCGTGATAGCCATGCCCGGGATCACATCGATAACCGCCTCGCCCGGCTTAAAGGCATAGTCAAACACGTCGAGCGATAGCTTCGGCAGCTTAACGGAAGCACGCAGCTCATCGGCAAGCGCTGCGACCTCGGCCGTCTCGGGTGCGATCTCGCCCACAAAGGTGCCATCCTGCGCCACCAGAGCACCGGCGGCATATACGCGATGCGGGGCCGTGGCAAAGGTCAGGTCATCGAGCACCAGCAGGTCGGCGCGCTTGCCCGGAGCGATCGCGCCGCGGAGCTCGTGCGGGTCGCGGCAGCCGTGGTCCAGGCCAAATGCCTCAGCCGTGGAAAGGGACGCCATAGAGATGGCGACCACGGGGTCGATACCGGCCTCGATAGCCACGCGGCAGGCATTGTCGATCATGCCGGTCGAAAGAGCATCGGAGGGAGCGCGATCGTCGGTCGCAAAGCAGCAGCGGCGGGCGCGGGCAGGATTCTCCAGCAGCATCGGGGACAAATTGGCCAGGTCGTGGCTGCACGTGCCCTCACGCAGCATCACATACATGCCGCGGGATAGCTTGTCGAGTGCCTCCTCGGGAATCGTCGACTCGTGGTCGGCGATAATGCCCGCTGCGGCATAGGCATTGAGGTCCTTACCGGCAACGAGCGGCGCGTGGCCGTCAACCTGCTTGGACGGCGTCTGGTTGGCAGCATCGATGCGAGCGCAGGTCTCGGGGTCGGCCATAAAGACGCCCGGCAGGTTCATCATTTCGCCCAGACCAAAGACATCGCCTGGATGCTCGGCAAAAAACGCCTGCATATCGGCAGCCGAAATAACGGCACCGGCCTGCTCGTCGGGCAGCGCGGGCACGCACGAAGGCATCATGTACTTGATGGAGATGGGTGCGCGGCGGCCATCCTCGATCATAAAGCGCAAGCCGTCGAGACCGGCAACATTGGCAATCTCGTGGCTGTCGGCAATGGCAGTGGTAGTACCGCGCGTCGCGGCCATGCGAGCATACTCGGCGGGACGGATGTTCGAAGACTCGATATGCAGATGCCCGTCAATAAAACCGGGAGTGAGATAGCGACCCTGGCAGTCGATGACCTCAGTTGCCTCGTAGGTGCCAGCGGCATCGTCGCGACCATCGTAGAGCACGCCGACGATTACACCGTCCTTGACGGCAACGCTACCGGGCGCCACACGCTGGCCATACACGTCGACAATCTGCGCATTGGTAAACAGCGTGTCGACGGGCACGCGCCCCTCGGCGGCCTCGATCACAGACCTCATGACCTCAACGGACATACATACTCCTTTAACCGTAGAAAAAAGCTGCGGAGCGGACAGACCTTCACCGCAGCAAACCAATAGCCATTGTATGCCCAAACGATGGGTCAACAATACGCCTCTCCGCTTAACGGCACACGCCGCTTGGCGCAATGGGGGCAGGTTACTTTGCACCAATGACAAGGAGTGTCCCAAAGTGCCGGCACAAAAGGAACGTCCCCAAGTGCCAACCACGGAAGCGCCGATGTTTTGGCAACGACAGCGAGCGGGCCGCATTTGAGACAAGGTGACGTGAAACGA
>CABVCF010000102.1 GCA_902496775.1 uncultured Collinsella sp. | reverse complement strand
GCTCGCCGACAAGGTCGCCGACGAGGGCTACGACGCCGTGTTCCTGATGGGCGTCGGCGGCACCTGGGACGAGCTCATGCAGCTCGAGTACCTCATGAACAAGTTCGGCGACCGCGACCTCGAGGTCTACCTGATCCACGCCGCCGAGTGGAACGCCATGGGCCACAAACGCATGACCGAGAAGTCCGTCGTGCTCACCGCCTCCGAGTCCGGCACCACCCCCGAGGTCCTCGAGGCCGTCAAGAAGATGAAGGGCATGGGCGTGCGCGTCTACGCCATGACCAAGCCCGAGGGCCCCATCGGCCAGGCTGTGGGCGCCGAGAACTGCGTCGCCATGGCTTCTGACCATGGTTCGGGCGGCTGCGAGAAGGGCTACTACCTCGCCGACTGCTTCGGCCTGCGCCTGCTCAACCGCCGCGGCTGCTTCCCCAAGTTCGATCTGTTTATCGAGCAGACCAAGGATATCTGGAAGGACATGCTCGACATCCGCAAGCGCTTCGAGCCGCGCGCCGAGGAGCTCGCCAAGAAGTATGCCCTGGCCCCCTACACCATGTTCATCGGCTCCGGCGCCCTGTGGGGCGAGACCATCCTGTTCTCGATGTGCATCCTCGAGGAGATGCAGTGGAAGCGCACCCGCTACATCACCTCGGCCGACTTCTTCCACGGCACCCTCGAGCTCGTGGAGCCCGGCGTCCCGGTCTTCCTGTTCATGGGCGAGGACGAGAACCGCAAGCTCGACGAGCGCGTCCGCGCCTTCCTGACCCGCGGCGTGACCGGCGACACCGACATCAACATCATCGACACCGCCGAGTTCGCGATCCCCGGCCTTGACGACGAGTTCCGCGTCATCGTGTCTCCGTGGATCCTCTCCTCGCTGATCACCGATCGCCTTGCCGCTTACTACGAGACGGTCACCAAGCACAACCTCAACTACCGTCGTTACTATCACCAGTTCGACTACTAATCGGTGACAAATAAGCTACTGATCAAGAAGCACTCTGCCCGGGCGCATGCGTCCGGGCATTTTTATGCCGAAATTCGCAAGAAAGGGGAATCGAATGAGGCAGTTTATCGTTGCATCCCATGCCCATTTTGCGTCTGGAATCGTCGAGAGCATTGGGCTGCTTTCCGGCGAGCGCGAAAACGTCCATGCGCTCTCTATATATGTCGACGGAAACGAGGACCTGACCAAGGAGGCCGCAGCGATTCTGGACGGCTTTGCCGCGGACGATGAGGTCGTTGTTTGCACCGACCTCTTTGGCGGCAGTGTCAACAACGAGTTCACCAAGATCGTCCAGACGCGTCCCAACACGCACCTCGTGACCAATATGAACCTGCCGCTCCTTATTCAGCTGCTGTTCGTGCCCGAATCCACCCCGATCGATGAGGCCATTCGCCAGATCGTCGAGGCGGACGACACCAAGGTCAAGTACGTCAACGACCTGCTGGGGCAGGCCGAACTCGATGAGTTTTAATCGCTAGGGAGCACATCATGATTCAGATGATTCGCGTGGACTATCGACTGTTGCACGGCCAGGTTGCCGTTAGCTGGACTTCGGCTCTGGGTGCCGACTGCATCCTGTTGGTAAGCGACACGGTCCTCAATGACAAGCTTCGTCTGCAGGCCCTGTCCCTTGCAAAACCGGAGGGCTGCAAGGTTGTCGTCAAAAACACCGAGGATGCCGTCAAGGCGCTCCAGAGCGGTGTGACCGATAAGTACAAGCTCTTCGTAGTTTGCGAGACGATCCAGCAGGCCGGTGCCGTCGCCAAGGCGATGGGCGTCAAGAAGATCAACCTCGGCAATGTTGCCTTTAGCGAGGATGCCCGCCAGGTCTCGACGAGCGTGTTCCTTACGCCCGAAAACGAGGCATACGTCAAAGAGCTGCTCGGCGAGGGCTACGAGCTGTTCATTCAAATGATTCCGGCAGATGCGAAGACTGACGCCGCGAAGGTCATCGGTTAGGGGCCATCATGGTTATCAAGACAATCCTGATTTTCCTTATTGCCCTTTTGGGCTATTCCGAGTGGCTGACCGGTACGAGCTACCTCCAGCGCCCGATTGTGCTCGGACCTCTGGTTGGCCTTGTCATGGGCGACATGGTGACCGGCACGATCATGGGCGCCACGATGGAGCTTGCCATGGTCGGCGCCATCTCGGTCGGTGCGTATAACCCGCCCGATACGATTTCCGGCACTATCCTGGGTGTATCTCTTGCCATGCAGGCCGGCGCGGACGCTTCGGCGGCCCTGACCCTGGGCATTCCCATCGCAACGATCGTCCTGGCGCTCGATACGGCCCTGGGCCAGCCGGTCATGCTGCTGCTGGTGCACCGTATCGACAAAAACGTCGAGGACGGGGACACCAAGGCCATCACGCGCAACATGCTCATCGCCGGTTACGCGCAGAGCTGGTGCGGCCTGCTGATTATTCCCCTGGCATTCTTCTTTGGCGCCGATGCTGTTGCCAGCCTGCTCAACATCATCCCCGATTTCGTTCAGACCGGCATGGATGTCGCCGCCGCCTTCTTGCCCGCACTCGGCTTTGCGATGCTGGCGCAGATGATTATGAACAAAACGGTGGCTCCGTTCTTCTTCGCTGGCTTCTTCCTCGTCGCCTACTTTGGCATTAGCACGACGGGCGTGGCGATCTTTGCCGCGATCATCGTCGTCGCGATGACGGTTTTGGGTGATAAGAAAAAAGCGGAGCAGCCCGCAGTGGCAACCGAGGATCCTGCGATTGGGAGTGGGTTCGATGAGTTTTAAGTTTGAGTCTTCTTACGACGGGCTGATTTCCCGCGCAGACCTTAAGAAGTTGTTCTGGCGCTCGATTCCCTATGAGCACTCGTGGAACTACGAGCGTATGGGCCATATCGGCTTTATGTGGGCCCTTATGCCGATTCTTCGCAAGCTGTATCCGCAGGATGCGGACTTTAAGGCCGCCCTTAAGCGCCATATGGAGCTCTATAACGTCACGCCGTACATCTCGACGCTCCCCATGTCCATCGCCGCTGCAATGGAGGAGGTCAACGCTACTGACGATAGCTTTGACACGAGCGCGATCTCTAATGTCAAGCTTGCTTTGATGGGACCGCTGTCCGGCGTGGGCGATGCCTTCTACTGGGGCACGCTGCGAATTTTGGCAACGGGTGTCGGCACGTCGCTGGCGCTGCAGGGCTCTATTCTTGGCCCGATTTTGTTCCTGCTCGTGTTCAACGTCCCTCACTACATCATCCGTTACCTGCTGACGTTTGTGGGATATCGCTTTGGCTCGGACATGATCAGCAAGGTCCAGGAATCGGGCATTATGGACACGATCGTCAAGATGGCCTCTATCATGGGCGCCATGGTGATCGGTGCTATGACCATGGAGATGGTCACCGTGGACATTCCGCTCATGGTCGGCGCGGGCGATGGTGCTCAGACGCTGGCCGAGCTGCTCAACGGAATCTTCCCGGGCTTTGTTACGATGGGGCTGTTTGGAATCGTCTATCTCATGCTCAAGAAGAAGATGAATCCGCTGCTCATCATGCTCGTGATCCTGCTCGTGAGTATCGCCGGCGCGTTCTTTGGAGTGCTTGGTGTCCAGTAGAGTATCCGTCATAATGAGAACAATGTAAGAGGGGGCGTCGCGCACACTGTGCTGCGGCGCCCTTTTGCCGAAAGGTGGACAAGATGGAGTATCCGCAGCTTGCCGTCATGAATATCAGCCATCGTTATTTTGACCTTGAGGAATTCTTTTCCTCGGCAGCGGCCTCGGGCTACACGTGTTGCGAGCTTTGGACCGGGGCGATGCATCTGTATGTCGATTGCCATGGATACGATTCGCTCGAGCAGGTGCGGGAGCTGTCGCAGCAGTATGGGGTTCGGATTGTGGGGCTTTGTCCCGAACAGAACAACCCCAAGCCGTGGAATATCGCGGCGCGCGGGAATGAGGCGCGTGCCCGCACGCTCGCGTACTTTAAGAACGTTGTAGATATCGCGGCGGAACTTGGAGCCGAGCAGGTCATGGTCTCGAGCGGCTGGGCATTTTTGAACGAGCCGATTGAGGACGCGTGGGGTCGAAGTGCCTCGATGCTGCGTGCGATTGCCGAACATGCGGGAGAGCGCGGCGTGCGACTGGTGCTCGAGGCCCTACAGCCGGTTGAGTCGATGAT
Organism: uncultured Collinsella sp.; assembly: GCA_902496775.1. GTDB lineage: Bacteria > Actinomycetota > Coriobacteriia > Coriobacteriales > Coriobacteriaceae > Collinsella. Next base: position 1,890 of record CABVCF010000102.1, on the reverse strand, counting down.
TGTGAACTCGGCGGCCGACACGAAGCGCATGATCGAGGCAGTTGATCATCCGGCACTTAAGGCGTGTCTGGATTTGGGCGCTATGGCGGTGGCAGGGGATACCATCGACGATTATTTCGATCTGCTTGGCGATGATGTCGCCCACGTGCATTTTGTCGATGTTGCGGCAGATGGCACGACGCATCTTGCTTGGGGTGACGGCGACCGCGATATGCGCGCCGACCTGGATAGGCTGGTGGCGCGCGGCTATCGCGGAGTTGTTTCGGCCGAGACCTATGACTGGCGCTATTTTGCCGACCCCGCAGCTGCCGATGCGCAGGTAATGGCAGAGTATCGTCGTGCGATTGGCGCCTAGGTGGGGTTGGGTTGCGGCAACCTATCCTATGTTTCCAAATGAATACGGCGTGAGCGGCTACGACGGATTTTCCCCGCAAGCACTCTAGTATGCTAAAGTACCCAGAAGACCGGCGGAGCTATGCCGGTCTTCTGTTCTATATGAAACACAGCATGGGGAGGCTCACCAGATGACGGCCACACCGTGGGGATTCCGGGACATATTGCCCGAGGAGGCTCAGGCGCGCGAGGAGATTGCACTGACGGTGAAGGGCTGCTTCAGGGAGCATCATTACCTGCCGGTCGAGACGCCGCTGCTCGAGGACAAGGGGTCGCTTGAGGAGGGCGGTCGCATTGCGGACACGCCGTTTAAGCTCTTTGATGACGACGGTCGCCTGCTGGTGGTCCGTCCCGACAACACGCTGCCGATCGTTCGTCTGGTTTCGACTCGCATGCGCGCGGCCGATCTGCCGCTGCGCCTGCGCTATGAGGCGCCGGTGGTTCGCGAGTGTCAGCGCAATGCCGGTGGCTCGCGTCAGTTTACGCAACTGGGTTTTGAGCTCATCGGCGCGGGCGACACCGCGGGCGATGTCGAGATTGTCTCACTGGTCGCCGAGGCCGTGCGCAAGCTGGCACTTCCCGGTGCGCGCATTATCGCGGGCAGTGTGCGTCCGTTTAAGGAACTGCTTGCGGCGTGTGAAGATCGCGAGCTGGCTGCCGAGGTATTGCGTTGTGTGCACGCCAACGACTTCGTGGGCCTCGATGCCCGCGTGGCGAAAAGCACCGAGCCCGAGGCCGTCAAGGCCGCCATTAGCGAGCTGCCGCGCCTGCACGGTGGTGCCGAGGTGCTCGACCGCGTCGACGCGCTGCTGGCGGCGGCGGGCATTGTTGCGCCGCTCACGCGCGAGCTGCGTGCCCTGGTCGAGGGCCTGGCTCCCGAGGACGCCCAGGTGCTGTCCTTCGACTTCTCCATCATGAACTCTTTCGATTACTACACGGGTCTGGTCTTTAAGGCCTATGCCGGTGGCCTGCCCGATCCGGTGGGCTCGGGCGGTCGCTACGACTCCATCTTTACCGGTGCATTTGGCGACGGCATCGAGGTACCGGCGGCGGGCTTCGCCTTTTCGCTCGAGCGCCTGGAGGCCGCGCGTACCTCGGCCGAGGACGCCGCTTCCGATGGCGATCACGCCGCGGGCCGTGGCGCCGAGGGTCCGCTGCGCATCGCCGTGCCCAAGGGCTCGCTTAAGGCTGATACGCTCGACGTGCTCGAGGTCGCGGGCCTGGACGTCTCTGAGCTGCGCGACCCCGGCCGTCACCTGATTGTGCGCGGCCGCGACACACGTGCCGGCGAGGGCATGGTCGGCGATATCGAGTTTGTCATCGTGCGCCCCAGCGACGCGCCCGCCTTTGTGGGCTGCGGCGGTGCCGATTGCGGCATCTGCGGCTGGGACTCGCTCATCGAGGCCGACCTCAACTTGCTGCAGCTGGTCGATCTGGGCTACGGCCTGTGCACCTTTATCGAGGCGGAGCCCGCGTGGCGCGCCGGCCAGGCCGAGC
>CABVCF010000101.1 GCA_902496775.1 uncultured Collinsella sp. | reverse complement strand
CGGGGGCCAACTTAGCGGCTCAACCGCTCGCGGCCGTCATAGACGTGAGCTTAATCTGATCGCCAGCCATCGATACCTCCTCTCATCGGTCAATCATTTTCTCCCAGTATACGCATGAATGCGAGCCTGCGGCGGATGCATTAATTGAGCGCCTGTGCGCGAATCGCCGTGCCAATCGCTCCGGCAAAGCGAGCCTGGGGCGAGGTGGTCACCGGCGACCCCAGTAGCTCGCCCAACCGCTCCACCACGAAGGCGTTCTCGCACAGGCCACCGGTCAGGTAGTACGGGGCGCCCGCCGCCTGCCCGGCCATAGTGGCCACGCGCGACACGACGCTTTCAATCACACCGCGGGCGATGTTCTCGCGCGGCTCACCGCGACCGATCAGGCTGATGACCTCGCTTTCGGCAAACACCGTGCACATGCTGCTGATCTTGGTGGGCTCGCCGGAACGCGCCAGGTCGGCCATCTGCTGCTGGGAAATGCCTAGGCGGTCGGCCATGATCTCCAGAAAGCGCCCCGTGCCGGCGGCGCACTTGTCGTTCATGGCAAACTTGGCCACGCGGCCACCCTTAAGTTGGATGACCTTGGTGTCCTGGCCGCCCACGTCAATCACGGTCCCGTGATCGCCAAACAGGAGCACGGCACCGGTACCGTGGCAGGTGATCTCGGTCACGACCTTGTGCGCATAGGGCACGGCGACACGGCCGTAGCCAGTCGCGATCACGCGCACGTCGTCGGAAGCCACGTCGTAGCCAGCCGCTGCCAGTGCCTCGCGCAGCCGCTCGGAAGCATCGACCGAGGAGAACCCGGTTGGCTGCACGCACGTCCACGCCACCGAACCCTCCCCGTCGACCACAGCAGCCTTAGCCGCCGTAGACCCGATATCGATCCCGATCCCTATCATGGCTCTCTCCCAATCTAAACATCAAAGGTAGCGGCGCGTTCAGGCGCCTTAGCTCTAGGTTTCTCAGGTGCCGGAGATTGCCCCGAAAGAGGAGCGCGGCGTACTTTGGGTACGCAAGCGACGGTTTGAGGGGCAAGATCCGGTGCCTGAGGAAGCTAGAGGGTTTCGATAAAGGCGGCGATGCGGGTCTCGATCTGGCCCATGTCACCGTTGCTGTAGTCGGTCTCGATCTTCATATACGGAATACCCGCACCCTCGACAGCCTCCTGCATGCGCGCGCTCTCAACGTTGAAGGTGTGGCAGGCCTGTAGCACGCTCTCTACCACGCCATCGACATGGTACTTCTCGCACATGGTCAGTGTGTTCTCCATGCGGCCGTCGTTAGGCGTCATGACCGAGCAGTTGATATCCAGGTAGCGGTCGGCGATGGCGCGCAGAATGTCGGGCGCGTCCGGGTTGATCATCATAGCCGCCGTGCGCTCGCCCGAGCAGTCGTCCATGCACACGACCACACCGCCGTTGGACTCGATGGTGCGACCGATCTTGTTGATTACGCCGCCCACCGGGCAGCCGGTGATCAGAATGCGCTTGGCATCCGCCGCAACCGGGCGCTCGCCCGCGTCGTAGGCCTCGCGCAGCTTGACAACCTTTTGCTCCAGCTGCTGCGTATAGGCCTCGATATCAAAGCTGAACGTACCGGCAAACATGGTACTCATCAGGTCGACGCCGCTCATGGCCGCCGGCTGGTTGGCCTGCAGCGCAAACATTTCGAGCTGAGCCGCACGCAAGCGGTTGCGGCGACGAACGGCAGCGCGCAGGTCATCGTCGGTAATCGTGATGCCGTAGAAGCCCTCGAGCTCCTCCTTGAGCAGGCGGCACTCCTCGTACCAGCCTTCACGCTCGTAGGCGCGATCGCGACCCTGCGGAAGATGCAGAATGTGCGTGCGCTTGAGCTCGTTGAGCAGCTCGTACATCTTCTTTTTGCCGTCGCAGGTGGTCTCGCCGATGATCATGTCGCTAAAGTACGTAAACGGGCACTTTTGCGAATAGGCAAAACCGTACGTCGACTTGATGAGCGGACACAAATTTGCCGGCAGCACCTTCTCGGCCTCAGGAATCACCTCGTCGGACGTACCACACAGAGCGACACTTGCAGCGCCCGCGGCATCGATAATCTCGAGCGGCGTATAGCTGCACAAAAAGCCGACCAGGCGATTACCCGCCTGCTTATAATCCTTGACGCGAATAAACGCCGCCTTGCGTTGCTCGTTGAACTCCTCAAACGTGGACGGCAACGGCATTTGTTCGATTTCCTCCATGTGATTCTCCCCTCTTTGAAAATCTAAAATGACTTAGCCCTGGACTCGCGAAGAGCGATTAGAGCTGCCTTGGATCGAGCGCCTGCTGGAGCGTGTCTCCCAACACGTTGAAGCAGAGCACCGTAAGCAAGATAAAGAGCCCCGGCACGAGCGCGAGCACGGGACTGTAGAGAATGTACTGCTGAGCCCCCTGGAGCATGGAGCCCCACGAAGCCATGGGCAGCTGAACACCATAGCCCAAAAACGAGAGCGCGCTCTCATCGAGGATCGCGTTAGCCACCGCAAGGCTCGCGGCAACGATCACCTGAGGCAACAGGTTGGGCATGATGTAGCGCAGGATGATGCGCGCATGCCCCGCACCGAGTGCTCGCGCGGCATCCACGAAGTCGCGCTGCTTGAGCGTGAGCGTCTGCGCGCGGGTAACGCGCGCAACCGAGGTCCACGAGAAAAAGGCGAGCATAAACACCAGCGTCACGAGGTTGCGCGGCGCAAAGGTGTAGACCACGATGATAAACAGCAGGCTGGGAACCGAGAGGAACACGTCGACGATGCGCATCAGCACCGCATCGACCTTTCCGCCCGCGTACCCGGCAACAGATCCCACCAGGCACCCGATCACCACGGCCACGGCCATGGCGGCAAAGCCCACCAAAAGCGACACACGCCCGCCGTACAGGGCGCGGGTAAACGTATCGCGACCCAGGTCATCGGTTCCCAGCAGATGCTCGGCGCAGGGGCCCATCAGCTTGTCGGGCGAGAGCGCGTCGGGATCGTAGGGAGAGAGCGGTGCCAGCAGCGCGCCCAACACGATCACGCAGAGGATGACGGCGCAAACCGGGGCCAAGCGGTTCTTGGCCATGTGCTTGAAGAGTCCGGCCCTATTCATCGGAACCTCCGTCCAGGCGAATGCGCGGATCGACAACGGCGTAGAGAACGTCAGCAAGCAGGTTTCCGATCAAAAGGAGGCACGAGGCGAGCATCGTGATGCCCATGATCATGGTGTAGTCGCGGTTGTTGACGGCATCCATGCAGAGCACGCCCAGCCCGGGCCAGCCAAATACGCTCTCCACGATAAACGAGCCCGTGACGAGCGTGCCAAAGTTCATACCCACCATGGTGATGAGCGGCAGGATCGAGTTGCGCAGCACATGGTGCGTGAGCACACGGCGGCGCGGGGTTCCCTGGGCCACGGCAACGGTGACGTACTCCTCGCGCATCTGCGAGATCACGCCCGCACGCAGGTAGCGCACAAAGGTGGCTGTGTTTCCCACCGAGAGCACGATCACGGGAAGGATAGCGTGGCGCGCCACATCGACGGGGTCGTTGACGCCGATGGTGCGCATGCCCGAGCTCGGCAGCATGCCCAGCACAAGCGCGAACAGGATGATCAGCATGATGCCAAACCAAAACGGGGGCACCGAGATGCCGATATAGGTCAAAAGGCTGATCACGTTATCGGGCAGCCGGTTTCTAAAATAGCCCGCGAGCAGACCCAACGGAATCGCGAGAACCACCGAGAGAACGAGCGCGGCACCCATGAGCCCCACGGTGTTGGGCAGCCTGCTCAGGATCTGGTCCTTGACGGGCTGATGGTTGCTCGTGGAGAGACCCCAATCGCCCTGGAGCATCTTTCCCGCCCAGCTCACATAACGCTCGACGATATTGCCCGAGAGACCCAACGAGTCCCTCATCGACTCCAACTGCTCATCGGAGAGCTTATGCGATGAGACCGAGGGGGACGTGTAAAGGTAGAGCGGGTCGCCCGGTGCAAAGTAGACGATCGAGAAGGCGAACATCGACACCAGGACAAAGACGAGCGCTGTCTGGGAGAGGCGTTTGAGCAGATACGATCTCATGGGTTCCTTTCATGCGCAAGGGGCACGGACGGCAAACGGCGCCCGCGCCCCCATCGAGCCCTATGTGGGCCGCAACCATATGAGGCTAATCGAACTTGATCTCGGTGTAGTCCTCGAAGATCGGCGTGGTCTGGCACGTATCGACGCCCTTGAGGTTGGAAGGCGCGGCAAAGCAGTAGTTGGGGTAGGCGATCGGGAAAACGAGGTTGGCATCGTGGGCCTTCTGCTGAAGGTCGGCGTAGGTCTCCTCACGCTGCTTCTCGTCAACGGTACCGCGACCCTGGATAAAGAGGTCGAGGACCTCCTGCGGGGTATCCACGTTGATGCCCCAGGTGCCGTCGTACATGCCAACGACCACGTCGTCGGGATCGCCCGCGGAGGCGTAGCCGTTGAGATAGAGCTCATAGTCGGCCTGATCGGTAAAGACGATGTCGAAGAAGCCGTTGGACTCCACGCCTTGGACGTCGACCGTCACGTCGATGGTCTTGAGCTGCTGCTGGATAACCTGAGCGGTCTCCTTCATGTAGGCACGGTCGGCGTTGAAGTAGAGCTTGACGGTCTTCCCCGCAAGACCGGAGCTCTCGGCGAGCTTCTTGGCCTTGTCCACGTCCTGTTTATACGCCTTGACGGAATCGCTGTGGTAGAGCGTGCGGTTGGAAAAGATGGAGTTGGCCACCACGGCGAGGTTCTCGCCGTAAACCGTGTCGACGATCTCCTGAACGTCGAGCGCGGCAAAGACGGCCGCCACGGCGTCCTTATCGCTCCAGGTCTCGCAGTACTTGTTCCAGGCAAGGTAGTTGACGCGGCCCTCGGGGATGGAGGTGAGCGTCACATCGCTGCTGTCGCGGTACTCCTTGGCCACCGTCTCGGTGGTAACGGGCAGCAAGTTGACTTCGCCGTTTTTGAAGGCGACCTGCTGAGCGCTAGCATCGCCGATCACCTTGAAGGTGAGCGTCTTGATGCTCGGGGCGCCCTTGTAGTAATCCTCGAAAGCCTCGAGAACGAGTGACTCGCCGTCCTTGAACTCCTTGAGTTTGTAGGGGCCGGAACCTATATCGGTGAGGTTAGCCTTGGCGGACTTGATATCGGTGTTGCCGTCAAAGGCGTGCTTGGGGATCAGCACCAGCTGGCCCAGAATCTCAAAGTATGAGGCGGAGACCACGGGAAGGGTGATCTTGACGGTCAGGTCGTCGACCTTCTCGTAGGTAACAGGATCCTCGCCCACAAAGACGCAGTTGGTGAAGCCGGCACCGTTGTCGGTCTCGGCGTTGCAGTCGAGCGTGAAGATCACGTCGTCGGCGGTGATGGCCTCGCCATCATGCCATTTGAGGCCGTCACGCAGCTTGAGCGTGTAGGTCTGTCCGTCGTCGGTGTCACAGCTCTCGGCAAGGTAGTAGCGTGTGTCGCCGTTATCGACGACATAGAGCTCGGTGGTAAAGCCCTTGAGCTCTAGGAAGCCCTCGGCCATGCTCTCAAGATCGCGGTTGAGCGAGGTCACCGTGGCGGAGACGGGAATCACGAGACCATCGGTCACGCTCGCGTTACCCGCGGCGCTGCCGCTCGCAGAATTGGAGCCGCCGCAGCCCGTAAGGCCCAGTCCCGCCAGCACGCCTAGGGCTCCGGCACCGGTCAGAAAGCTGCGACGGGAGATGCCCGCCTTGAAAAGGTCGTTGTTCATCGAAATCCTCTCTTGTTGAACAAACGTGCAGAAAACTATGCTCAGCCGACAGGCACCCTGCGGCACATCCGGGCACCCGTCGGCTCAGGACAACATAGTTCGAAGTCCTACCACGAAGGTAGGTAGGGCCTAAACCTAAATGGTTTCCAGAAACGCCTCAATACGGGTCTGGAGCTGGCCGGCATCCTCGCCGGCATAATCCGTGGTGATATGCATAAACGGAATGCCCGCCTCCTCGGCGGCCTTCTCCACAGCAAACGACTCCATCTCGTAGAGCGTGCAGAACTGCAGGGCCACGTCGACGATAC
>CABVCF010000100.1 GCA_902496775.1 uncultured Collinsella sp. | reverse complement strand
CCAGCCGATCATGTCCATTGCGCGCAGCAGACAGCGGTCGAGTGCGCAGGCGTTGAGCTTCTCGTTGTAGTACTGCGGCATGATCTCGCCCTCGCGTACGATGTTCTTAAGACGCAGGTCGGCGGGATCCATGTGCAGCATGTCAGCGAGCTCGTTGACGGCGCTCTCCACGGCAAACTGGCCCTGAGTGGCACCGTAGCCACGATACGCGCCGCCGCGGTTAGTATTGGTGTAGACGGCGTCCCAGCTAAAGCGGCTCGCCTTCACGTGGTTGTAGATGGGCAGGCTCTTGTGGCCCGAGAGGCCGATCGTCGTGGTAGCGTGCTCGCCGTACGCGCCGGCGTTGGACAGCGTGTGCAGGTCGATGGCCGTGATGGTGCCGTCGTTCATGGCGCCCAGCTTAACGGTCATCTGCATCTGATGGCGCGAGTTGCCCGCGGTGATGGTCTCCTCGCGGGAGTAGCAGCAGTAGCTCGGACGACCGGTCTGCTGCGTCACGAACGCCACGAAGATCTCGCAGCAGCCCGTCTGCTTGGAGCCAAAGCCGCCGCCGATGCGCGGCTTAATGACCTGCACCTGCGACTGCGGGATATCGAGCGACTGCGCGACCATGCGGCGCACGTGGAAGGGCACCTGCGTAGAGGTGGTCACCGAGATGCGGCCGAAGGCGTCGGTCATCGCGAAGGCGCGGAAGGTTTCCATGGGCGCGGTCTGCGTGGCCTGGCTGGTGTAGGTGCGCTCAAAGACGATGTCGCTCTGGGCGAAGGCCTCGTCAAGGTCGCCAAAGTCGCTCGTGCCGCTGCACACCAGGTTGCGCGGAACGTCGCCGCCCTGCGGGAACATAAAGGTCACGTCGCCCTCGGGGTGAACCACGATGTCATTATCGAGCGCCTGGGTAAAGTCGAGCAGCGGCTCGAGCACCTCATAGTCGACCTTGATGAGTTTGAGCGCCTTGTCGGCAGCCTCCTCGGTCTCGGCGGCGACGATCGCCACCTCCTCGTTTTGGTAGCGCACCAGGTTCTCGAGAATCAGGCGGTCGTAGGGACTCGGCTGCGGATAGCTCTGGCCGGCGATGGTAAAGCGGCGCTTGGGCACATCCTCGTAGGTGTAGACGCCCACGACGCCGGGCACCTTCAGGGCGCGCGACGTATCGATGGAGCGGATCTTGGCGCGGGCATACGGGCTGCGCTTGAGTTTGACGATGAGCGCACCGGCGGGCACCATATCGCCGGTGTAGACGGGACGACCCTCGAGCAGGGCCTTCGAGTCCTTCTTGGGCTGCTTGTGGGTGATCTGCTTGTACGCGACGCCGTCGCAGCTGGTGTCGTTGACCGGCAGCTCGGGCATCTCAAAGCCCACCTGCACGCCGGACTCGTTGAGGAAGCGAACGATGGCGCGCAGCTGGCTCTCGTAGCCGCTGCAGCGGCAGAGGTTGCCGGCGAGCTGGCGCGAGAGCTCCTCGCGCGTGGCAACAAGGCTCGGGTCCTCCTTGGCAGCGCGGGCAAGCGCCAGCACGTTCATGATGAGGCCGGGGGCGCAAAAACCGCACTGCTCGGCGCCTTCGGCAGCCATCGCACGGGCCAGCGCCTCAGACTCGGCTTTGAGGCCCTCGAGCGTGGTGATGGTGTGGCCCTCGACGCGAGCGGCGGGAACCGAGCAGCTCAGCACCGGGTCGCCGTCAAGCCACACCGTGCACAGGCCGCAGTTGGTAGTCTCGCAGGCGCAGCGCACCGACGAACAACCCTGCTCGCGCAAAAGCGCAAAGAGCATGGTGTCGGGGGCAATCTGGACCTTGACCTTACGGCCGTTGAGCGTAAAGGAAAGATCGATGAGTTTGGCAGCCATTAGCGCACCTCGCTAGAATCGACGCCGGGCACGCGGCGGCAGGAATACTCGTCCGTGGCAAACTTGGGGACCTGCACGGTCTCGAGCTCGCGGGCAAGCGCGGCCGAAAGCTCGATGCCGGCGGCGCGGCGCACGGCCTGCACGGCAAGCGGCGCCGAGATGCGACGGCGGTACTCAGCCGAGCCCCACAGGTTGGTGCCGTAGCTCAGGGCACGCACGGATACGGCCAGTGTGCGTAGCTCGTCCTCGGAAGGCTGCTCGCTCACCAGGCCACATGCCTCGCCCTGCAGCAGGGTCGCGCGCAACGGGCGGGCACCCACGGTGACATGCCAGGAGTTGTCCCACCAGGCGGCGGTGACGTTTAAGGAGGGGAAGTCGGTCGCGGCCTTGCGCACGGCCTCGTAGCTTGCGCGGTAATCGTGCTTAACGACCACCACGTGCTCGATCACGTCGCGCACGTAGCCCATGCCCACGAACTCCGCGAGCGGCACGCGGCCGGCGCCCGTCAGCTCAACATAGGAATCGAGCGCGAGGAAGGCGGAAAGCACGTCCGAGAAGCCAAAGCGGCCGTAAATGCTGCCGCCCACCGTGGCGGTATTGCGCAGCTGCACGCCCACGATATCGTGGACGGCAAACTCAAAGACGTTGTTAACGAGCGCGTTGAGCTCGGCATGGCGCTCGAGCTGGCGCAGGGTACACATAGCACCGATGCGAAACTCGGTCTCGGTCTCCTCGATCTGATCGAGTCCGCAGGCCGAAAGGTCAATCGCCGTCGCCACGCGACGCGAACCCAGGCGCATCCAGATGCCGCCGCCCACAATCTTGTTGTTGCGGTTCTTCTGTAAGAGCTCATAGGCTTCGGCCGCGTTTCCAACACGGACGTAGGTACCGAACTTGAGCACGTTCTCCCCCATCTCTTCACTTGTCCAGTACTTTTAAGTGTACCAAACGAGGGGCCGCACACCGTTTTAGGACAAAATCCACCCACCCATCCATAACTTGCGGTGATATACGGACTGATTAGCCGTTCTGGAACGCAAAACAGTCCGTATATCACCGCAAGTTATGAGGAGTCCTCCGGAATAGAAAAGGCTCCCAGCCAGATAGCTGGGAGCCTTATCGCATGCTATGTCGAGCGAAGATTTAGCAGACGCCCTGGGCGAGCATGGCGTCGGCAACCTTCAGGAAGCCGGCAATGTTGGCGCCCATGACGAAGTTGCCCTCCTCGCCGTACTCCTTGGCGGTGTCGTCCACGTTGTGGAACATGCCGCGCATGAGCTGCTCGAGCTTGCCGTCGACCTCCTCGAAGGTCCAGGACAGGTGCTCGGCATTCTGGCTCATCTCCAGGCCGGACACGAGCACGCCACCGGCGTTGGCAGCCTTACCGGGCATAAAGGCGACGCCGTTCTCCTGGAAGTAGGTCGTGGCCTCGATGGTCGTGGGCATGTTCGCGCCCTCGCCGACCACCTTGCAGCCGTTGGCGACGAGCGCCTGGGCGTCCTCGAGCAGCAGCGTGTTCTCGCGAGCGCAGGGCAGCGCGATGTCGCAGGGCAGCTGCCACACGCCGCGGCCGTCACCCTCGTGCCACACGGCGTTGGGCTTCTCGTCGACGTACATAGCAAGCGTGACGCCCTTGTCGTGGCCGGAGCGCTTCTTGTTGTAGACGTGCTCGAGCACGGTGTAGTCGATGCCGTCGGGATCCTCGACCCAGCCGTGGGTATCGGAGCAGGCGAGCACCTTGCCGCCGAGCTGAGTGACCTTCTGGACCGCGTAGATAGCGACGTTGCCGGAGCCGTGAACGACGACGTTCTTGCCCTCGAAGGAGTCGCCGCGGCTCTTGAGGTACTCGTCCACAAAGTAGACCAGACCGTAACCGGTGGCCTCGGTACGGGCGAGCGAGCCGCCAAAGGAGAGGCCCTTGCCGGTAAGAACGCCGGTCCACTCGTTGGTCAGGCGCTTGTACTGACCGAACAGGTAGGCAACCTCGCGGCCGCCAACGCCCAGGTCGCCGGCGGGAACGTCGGTGTTGGGGCCAATGTGGCGATAGAGCTCGGTCATGAAGGACTGGCAGAAGTGCATGATCTCGTTGTTGGACTTGCCCTTGGGGTCAAAGTCGGAGCCGCCCTTGCCGCCGCCCATGGGAAGGGTGGTCAGGCTGTTCTTGAGGATCTGCTCCAGACCCAGGAACTTGAGCATACCCAGGGTGACCGTCGGGTTAAAGCGCAGGCCGCCCTTGTAGGGTCCAATGGCAGAGTTGAACTCGACGCGGTAACCGCGGTTGACCTGAACCTTGCCCTGGTCGTCGACCCAGGGAACACGGAACATGACGATGCGCTCGGGCTCGACGAGGCGCTCAAGCAGGGCGGCCTCCTCGTACTCGGGATGGGCGTCGAGCGCCGGCTGGATGGTGCCGAGAATCTCGGTCGCGGCCTGGATGAACTCAGGCTGCTCGGGATAGCGGGCCTTGAGCTCGTCGAGAACTTTCTGCGTGTAGCTCATGCTTCCTCCAATTGATGGAAAAGAAAAGTGTCGTTCGAGGCGCCCCATGCGCCGCGAGCTTTATCGAGTATGGATAATATCGCACTGTTGCAGCAAAGTTTCGCATAAGCCGACGAGCAGATGTTTCGTTTTGATTACGATGCAGGTAGAGGCGTTTTTGAGCACCCAACGCGCAAATCGCGTGTTTCGAAGCTGTTTCGTCCACATGTTCCAAACCACCACATTGGGCGCCTTTGTGGTGGTGTGGTGGTTAGAGGACGAGCTGATGGTAGTCGGCGGGGGTTATGCGGCCCTCGGTGGCAGCGCGGAAGGCAGAGAGCGCATCGCCCGAGAACGGCATGGCCCAGCACAGCCCGCAACCTGCGGTAATGGAGCCGGGCAAAGGCATAACGCGCCCGGGCACGCCGGCGGCAAGGCACAGCTGCTCGCATTCCATCACATCGAAGGTGCTGTCAAACGACACGATAATCTTGCGCTCGGGGTCGAGGGCATCACCGGACGGACCTTCGCGGTGTGCCTCACGATACGCCGCGGCGGCCGATTCCTTTTCCGCAGTATGTCCACAGCCACCGCAGCCGCAGGTACAGGGCTCGGAACCATCGCAAGTGCAAGGCTCTCCCGTGTCGGGACAAATATCGTGAGACATGGCAACTCCAATCGTCTAGGCGAGTAACTCGGCCGCCGCAAACTCCTCGGGCGTATTGACGTTTTCGAAGCAGAGCGTCGAGCCCGCGGCCTTAACGATCTGCGGTTCATCCATATAACCAGCCTGAACGCAATTGATCAGGCAGCGAATGCGCTGGCGGTCGCAGGCGAGCAGCTCATGGGCAACCGGCGCACACGCGTCACGGCGCCAGACGGCGCAAAGCGGCTCAATCCCCCGCTCCTCGCACGGCACGCACACGTCGAGCGCCTCGGCCTCAACACGATCGGCAAGCGCGCCGATAAGTTCCGGCGAGACAAACGGCATATCGCAGGCGACGATCGCCACGAGCGGCAATCGGGCCGCGGCCAACGAGCTCGCGATGCCGCGCATGGCGCCCGCCGACCCTTCAAGGTCCGCCACCACACGCGGCACCAAGCCGCCAAACGCGCACTCCTCAAGGTAGGCAAGCTCGCTGGGACGCGAAGTCGTCACGACCAACTCGCCGGCAACTGGCGCCAGCCGACCCAGCACGCGCTCGATGAGCGGCTCGCCGCAAAACGCCATGCGCGCCTTATCGCAGCCCATGCGCGAGGACAGCCCGCCCGCCTGGACGACACAAGAAAGATCGGCCCGTCTTACGGTAGTCATACGGCAAAACACCTCCATCGGCACGTTCGAAACCCGACACACGAAGCCAAATACCGCCGCCGAAATAACGGCGCTACGAAAAGCTCGTACAAAAACAAAACAGCGCCTTTGCGGCACGCAGCAAGACCGCGAGCACAAAAGCGCTGGTAGCGTATGGCGGGAACGTATGTGAATCGAACACATCCAAGACGTTTTGCACGCCTCGCAACGGTTTTGAGGACCGCGGAGCCCACCGGAGCCCATCCGTTCCCAAGTGCGGCGGTATTTTACCAAACCGAGCAGCCAATCTAGCGCAGGGAGCGCAGGCCGCCAGAATCCTTGTCGAGCACCGTAAAGCGCACGGCATCTAGGTGCTCCAAGATGCTGATGGCGCGTTTGCGCGACACACCCAGGGCCTCGCGCAGCACGCTCGTGGTGGCTGCGCCGCCGGCTGCCTCAATGGCAGAGGCGACGAGCTCACGCGCATGGGCCTCGGCGGTAGCAGACAGGGCAACGTCGCGCTCGACCTTAACGATCGAGCGATTGAGCGAAAGCTCGCG
>CABVCF010000099.1 GCA_902496775.1 uncultured Collinsella sp. | reverse complement strand
TGTTGAGAACCTCGGCGTGGTCGGTCAGGACCTCGATCTCGCCGGTCGCGAGCTTGGTGTTGGTGGTCTCCTCGCCACGGGCGCGCACGACGCCGTGGATCTTGATGGGCCACTCGGGACGCATGGTCTCGGCGATCTTAAAGGCGTCGCCGTCGGAGTGCTCGGGGTCGAAGGTAAGCTGCGTGATGCCCTCGCGGTCGCGAAGATCGCAGAAGATAAGGCCGCCGTGGTCGCGGCGACGGCTCACCCAACCGGTGAGGGTGACCTCTTCGCCCACGTTCTCGCGGCGAAGCTCGCCGCAGGTACGGGTGTGCATGGAATGCTCGTCGATGGGACGGGTCTGGCTCATACCAGTGATCCTCCTTTATGGATCTGTGCCGCCCCGTGTCGTTCCGGGCGGCGTCGTACAGATTTGCCCAGCCTGCGTAAACCGCGCAGCCAGACATGGCGTTCTATCTTATCGCACCTGTGTCGATGTGCCGCGGAAAAGTGGCTCCTGCCCAAAGACTTGACGGAGACGAAACAATTGACGCACCGCGGCACCCGCCCGCGCTCGTCACGTGCGACAATATGCCCCAATAAAACAGCACTTGGAAAGGCCCGTCATGACTGCACGCCTCATTGTTATGGATATCGACTCCACCCTCATCAACCAGGAGGTCATCGACCTGTTGGGCGAGGAGGCCGGCGTGGGCGGGCAAGTTGCGCAAATCACCGAGCGCGCTATGCGCGGCGAGCTGGACTTTAAGCAAGCGCTCGAGGAGCGCGTGGGGCTGCTTGCCGGCTTGGATGAGAGCGTGTTCGAGCGCACTTTTGAGCGCGTGACATTTACCCCCGGCGCGTTAGAGCTTGTGCGCTCGGCACACAGCAAGGGCTGGAAGGTCGGCGTGGTAAGCGGCGGCTTCCACGAGGTCGCTGACAAGATCGCAGCCGCCGCGGGCATCGATTTTTGCCTGGCCAACCGCCTAGAGGTCGTGGACGGCAAGCTTACCGGTAAGTTGGCTGCCGAGATTGTGACCAAGGAGTCCAAGCTCATCCAGCTGCTGGACTGGGCAGTTGAGTGCGGCGTCGACATGGCCCACACGGTCGCTATTGGCGACGGGGCAAACGACATCCCCATGATCCAGGCCGCGGGCACGGGCATCGCGTTTTGCGCCAAGCCCAAGACGCGCGAAGCCGCCCCGTTTGCCATCGACGAGCGCAACCTGATGCTCACCATGGACATCATCCTGCGCGACTAGCCGATCCGTCTAACAATTGAATCAGTCCGTCCTATAGTTTCCGAACAATTTTGTCTTAGTGTTCGGAAACATACCCTTTGAGTGCTAGACTTTGCGCCGTCGAAGGGAACATATATGGATAAGCGAGATCTTGAGCAGCTGCTGAGCGACGTTGCCGGCGGATCAGTCACCCCTGCCGACGCCCTCACGCGCATCCAGACGGCTCCGACCGCCGATTTGGGCTTTGCGCAGCTCGATCTTTCGCGCGGAGTGCGCCAGGGAGCCGGCGAGGTTGTCTACGGTGCCGGTAAAACCGCCGAGCAGATTGCCGCCATTATCGAAGCGCTGCGCGATGCCGGCCAGGAGCGCATCCTAGTCACACGCTTGGATGCCGAAAAAGCCGCGCGCACCGCTGAGCTTCTTGGCAACGACATCGACCTGGGATATGTCCCGGACGCCCAGCTCGCCCTCGTGGGCGGCAAGCCCTCCCCTACCGGCAACGGACGTATCGTCGTCGCCTGCGCCGGCACGAGCGACCTGCCCGTCGCCGAAGAGGCGGCACTGACGGCCGAGTTCTACGGCAACGAGGTCGATCGACTCTACGACGTAGGTGTGGCCGGCCTGCACCGCCTGCTCGCTCATGCCGAGGAACTTGCCCAGGCGCAGGTAGTCATCGCCATCGCCGGCATGGAGGGCGCATTGGCGAGCGTCATCGGAGGCCTTGTGAGCTGTCCGGTCATCGCCGTCCCCACCAGCGTGGGCTATGGCGCGAACTTTGGCGGCGTGGCCGCACTGCTCGCCATGCTCAACTCCTGCGCCAGCGGCATTTCGGTCGTCAACATCGACAACGGCTTTGGTGCCGCCTACCAGGCAAGTCTTATCAATCATCTGAGCGCCGGCACGCCCTGCGCCCGTTAAGGAGCATTCCATGTCCAACCATCAGCACACGCTTATCATCGACGGCACCTCGGGCATCAGCGGCGACATGACCGTCGCGGCCCTGCTCGACCTGGGCACCAGCGAGGAGCATCTGCGCGAGCAGCTCGCCACGCTTCCGGTCGGCGGCTTTGAGATTGCCGTTACACGCGTAAACAAGCATGGCATCGACGCCTGCGACTTTGACGTTCAACTGGCAGAGGAACTCGAGAACCATGACCACGACATGGCCTGGCTCTACGGCAACGAAGCGGGCACCGAGCACACACATGAGCATGAGCACCACCATCATGACCATGGCGAACACGAACACGAGCACTGCCACGAGCATGACCATGAGGCCCACGGCCACGAGGACCATCATCACTCCCACCACCATCACCACCGTTCTTTGGCGGACGTCACCGCCATCATCGACGGCTCGCAGCTAAGCGATGGCGCCAAGCGTCGCGCCCTCGCCATCTTTACCGCGCTCGCCGCCGCCGAGGCCAAGGCACACGGCAAAACGCCCGAGACCGTCATGTTCCACGAGGTGGGCGCCGTCGACTCCATCGTTGACATCTGCTCGGTCGCCATCTGCCTCGATGACCTGGGCATCGAGGATATTGTCGTCGAGTCGCTCTCCGAGGGTCACGGCACCATCCACTGTGCCCACGGCCTCATGCCCATTCCCGTCCCCGCTGTCGTCAACCTATGCCAAGCAGGCAATATCGCCCTCACGCCCGCACCGGTCGCCGGCGAGCTCGTGACGCCCACGGGCGCCGCCATCGTCGCCGCACTGCGCACGTCCGAGCACCTGCCGGCCCGCTACCGCATCGAGGCCGTCGGCTACGGCGCCGGTAAGCGCCCCTACGAGGGCTGCTCCGGCGCGCTCCGTTGCCTGCTCGTTCACGTGGATGCATAGCCATGGATGCCCGCAAAACCAAAAGCCGCGCCGCTATTGTCACGGCGTTTTCCGAGCTCCTTCGCGAGAAGGACTACGGCAAGATCACCGTCGGCGACATCATCGCGCGCGCTCACGTAGGCCGCGCGACATTCTACGGCCTCTTTAAGAGCAAAGACGACTTGCTGTCCGAGCTCGTGAGCGATATCTGCACCCACGCTCTCGACGACGATGGCACACCGCTCGACGACCCACTCGTGCAGGTCGAGCATATTCTCAACAATCTCTGGGAGCGCCGCCAGGGCGTTCGAGCCCTCGTAGCCGGCGCCGGCTCACGCGTCTTCGCCGACAGCCTCCGCAAGACCATCATGTCACGCGCAGCCGAAACCGTCCCCGCCGACCCCGCAGGCCCCGCCGGCACCATGGACCGCAGCTTCCTACTCCACCACATAGCCTCAAGCTTCGTAGCCACTGTCCAATGGTGGGCCTGGCACAACTTTCAAGCAGACAAAGCCGACGTAGCCAAAGACTACCTCTCAGCCATAAAGCCCCTCTTCGGCTAAGTAACTATCCCTTCCCAAAGTGCCAACAGCAGCCCAACGCCCCTACCAGCAACAAGCCCCTCCCATCCAAATTCAGATATATGTTGGGTTGCTTGCACGAACGCAACAAAGACCCCGCAGCCGTCCGCATGGGGTAACTTCCCAGCGCACTCCGCAGGACGCAAAAAGGCTCGCCGCACAAAGTGCGCAGCGAGCCTTTTTGCATGTCCGAGGACGCGCTGGGAAGTTACCCCATGCGGCCGGCGGACAACTATGTAGCCTCAGACTAGAACATGCCCAAGAAACCATGCACAAACAGCGCGGCCAGAGCGGCACCGACAAACGGAGCGATGCCAGGAACAAGCAGGCCATACTTCCAGTTGTTGTCAGCCTTGTTCTTAATCGGCAGCACCTGATAGGCCATGCGAGGACCAAGGTCACGAGCCTGGTTCATGGCGAAGCCAGTGATGCCGCCCATGCCCATACCAACGGCCCAAACGATCAGACCGACGCAGATAGCGAGCATCAGAACGTTCTCGCCAGCACGGTTAGCAGCAGCAAGGATGGCGCTGATGAACACAAAGGTGCAGATAGCCTCGCAGAAGAAGTTACGGGCATAGTTGGTGCCCTCGGTGGTGGGGTTGGTCGAGAAGATGTTGCGCTGAGCAACGGGATCGATGACACCATCGGAAGCCTTGAACTCATCGGCATACATCAACCACGCGATCACGGCACCCGCAAAGCCGCCGAGCATATCGGCAACCATGAAGGGGATGCAGCTGCTCCACGGCACCAGGCCGACGATGCACTGGGCAAGCACCATGGCGGGGTTCATGCACACGGCGCCGCCAAAGATAAACAAGGCGACCGAGATACCAAAAGACCAAGTGGTGATGGCAAACATATGACCAGAGCCCTGATACTTGGTGCCCTTGAGCACGGTATCGCAGTGTACGCCCACGCCAAAGATGATCATGAGGGCCGTTGCGCCGAATTCGCAGAGGAGTTTGGTAAGCATAAAACCTTATCTTTCTTGTCGGTTATAAACGATTCGTTTAGGCCGCACGCTAGTGCTGCGCGACGACAACGCCCAGGCCATCGGGAATGACGGCCACCTTGGCATCGGCACCCTTCATCTCAAAGGCGAGCTTGAGCGCCTCCTCGAGGGTGTTAACCGGCGTCATGTGCATATCCTTAATCATCTGGTGATCGCACAGGTCGGTAACCATGATCACAGGGTGATGTGCCAGGATGCGGGCGAAAATCTGGCTCGTCCACTGGTCGGGCAGGGTCTCGTCCTTAGGACGGTCGATGCAGGCACGCTCGAACTCCGCCGGATCGTTGTCGGCGATGTTGTGATAGAAGCCCTCGCCACCGTGACCGTCGGCACAACCGGCAACGTCGATAATCACACCGCCCTCGGGAAGCGTGGCCTCAGCAGAGCACATACCCTTCACGGCCTGGTAGATGTTCTGGTCGAGCGGGTAGCCGCCGTTGGTGGTGATGGCAATCTCGCACTCGACGGACTCAACGCCTGCAAGGCTCTTCACGAACTCGCAGCCAGCCTCGTGTGCCTTGTGAATGTCGCCGGCGAAGGAGCCGATGACCTCATGCTTGCCGTTGAGCACAACGTTCAGCACAAAGGCAAGGTGAGCCATCTCGGCAGCGGCAAACATGTCCTCGCTCACGTGGTTGTGGCACAGGTTGCCGGCGCGCGAATGAGAATCGTTCACAAACTGGCCGTTGTGGTTGTACATGATGGTCTTGTAGCTGGCGATGCCAGGAAGGACGGACTTGCGGCTGCCAGAGAAACCGGCAAAGAAATGCGGTTCAATGAAGCCCTCGGCAAGCAGCAGATCGCAATCGACGGCAATCTTGTTGATGATGCACTCGCCACCAGAAGGCAGGGTGCCGATCTTTTTCATCATGCTGTCGTCAGTCGCGACGTGCATAACGATTTCCTCGTTGGCAACGATCTCCTCGCCGTACTTGTTGACGAGCTCCTCGTGCGTCGACGGACGATGCATACCTGTAGCAACCAGAATGCGAACGCGCGCCTCAGGCGCAGCGGAGTGGATGTGATGCAGCAGAATAGGCATCGTCACACGCGAGGGAACGGGGCGCGTATGGTCGGAGCTAATGATGACAATATCCTTCTTGCCAGCGCAAAGCTCCTCGAGCGAAGGTGAGCCATAAGGGTTGGCAAGCGACTCCTCTACCAGTTCTTCCTGCGATTTCGTGGTCTTAAACTCGTTTTGATGACCTTCCATCACACCCGCGAAGTTCTTATCCTCGAGCTCCAGATGCAACGTCTTGTGGTCAAACGGCAGTTCACATTCAAACAATGACGAGCGCCCTCTTCCTTTCAACTAACACACTAGATAAACCGTTGGAAGGATACGCCGCTCACCGAAAAACTCCACCGTCCACCGACTCATTAACACAACGTTCATATTTGCCCCATAACAAAACGGCCGCGATTCCAAACGGGACCGCGGCCGTCACAGCTGTAAGGCGCGAAGCGCACTTTATTCTCCTCAGCTTTAATCCCAGAAGACCGAGGACGAAGGGGCCCGGTGAGAGCCACGGGGCTATCGATTACCCCGTGTTCTGCAATCCTGCCG
>CABVCF010000098.1 GCA_902496775.1 uncultured Collinsella sp. | reverse complement strand
CTGGTGATCTCCGCCTTGAGAGGGCGGCGTCCTAAACCGCTAGACGAACGGGCCACATGACATCTGCACTGCCGTGCTGCGAGGAAATATATTACGGGACAAAAAACATCAACGCAAGAAGAAATTCCAAATTGCCGAAAAATTGTCGGCAGGTTATGGAACACACAGGTAAACTGGGTAGCTAATTCAAGTTGAGATGGACCAAAAGAGCTTCGCGCTCGTTGGGGATGTTGTCTTCGATCACGGCGTCGAGGGCGGAGTTGAGTAGCTGCCCCAGTTCCGGCCCGGGCTTGACTCCGGCACGGATCAGGTCGCCGCCGTTGATGGCGAGCATCTTGAGCGTATAGGGCTCCCCCGCCTTCAGCAGCTCGTGCGCCATCGCGCGCATCTCCTCAATCGTCTCAACGTAATAGAAGCACGACGGGGCCTTGCCGAGCGTGTCGGCACGCTTAAGATCCATGAGCTCGTCAATCAGACGCGACGTATCGACGCCCTCGCCCGAAAGCGCGCGCATCATATTGAGCAGGCAGGAGCGCTCTGGGCGCAGCGGCTTGTCGTGATATTTGATGAGCAGGCACACGTCGCGCACCAGGTCGTGCGAGAGCGCCAGGCGATCCATAATGACGCGCGCTTTCTTGGCGCCGAGCTCGGGATGACCGTAGAAGTGTCCGCTGCCGGCGTGATCGACCGTGAAACAATCGGGCTTGGACACATCGTGCAAAAACGCCGCCCACATAAGGCTCGACGAGGGCGCGACGCCGTCGCACAGCGCAAGCTCCCCTGCCACCGTCAGCACACGGGCGATATGCTCGTAAACGTTAAACGCATGATAGACACTTCGCTGATCAAAGCCGCGACCCGCTGCCAGCTCAGGCACAGAGGCACAGATGAGCTCGGGGTAGCGCAGCATCGCGTCTCCCCCATGACCGGTCGAAAGAATGCCCTCAAGCTCAATACCCACACGCTCGCGCGCCACGGCGTCGAGCAGCGGCGCGCACTCGGCAAGCGCGCGCTTAGTCTCGGGCTCAATCATAAAGTCCAGGCGGCAGGCAAAGCGCACCGCACGCAACATGCGCAGGGCGTCCTCGTTAAAGCGACGCTTGGGATCGCCGACAGCGCGAATCAGCTTGCGCTCCAAGTCACCCTGGCCGTCGTAGCGGTCGACAAGCCCGCGCTCGGGATGCCAGGCCATAGCGTTGACGGTAAAGTCGCGGCGCGCCAGATCGTCCTCGAGCGAGGCGGCACGCTCCACACTCTGGGGATGGCGACCATCGGTGTAAAAGCCATCCAGACGGTACGTGGTGACCTCGATACGCTCGCCATCGGAAATAGCCGTGATTCCGCCAAATTTAATGCCCGACTCCACGACCGCGATACCAGCGGCCTCGAGCGCCGCCTTGGACTCCTGCCACAGGCCGCTACAGCACATATCAACATCGTGGCTGGGGCAACCCATCAGGGCGTCGCGCACCCAACCGCCCACGTACCAAGCCTCAAGACCAGCCGCCTCAAGCGCGCGCAGGACGCGCAGGGACGCATCGGACGGTTGAGTACCGTTGAGCGAAACATTGCACATGCCTATGGCCTCCTGCACTTGTGAGCGTTAATCGATGGTTCTCAAGAAGTCTAACAAGAAACGAGAAAGCGCGCACACGCAATCGCGTCGTCGATTAGATAAAACGAGACAGCAGACGCCACATACGTTCAGCGAGCAAAAAACACCCGCCTCGGAGATCCAAAGCGGGTGTTCGGCAGCGATTTTTCGATGCGGCTAGCAGACCTGACGAACTTCGATGTTCTTCTTGTATTCGTCCACCTTGGCAAAGTCGCCCAGGCCCGGGCACTCGACCACGTTGGCGCCGGTAGCCATCGAAAGGCGCAGGGCATCCTCGACTCGCTCGGGGGCGTCGTGCCATACGGACAGGAAGGCAGCCAGCGAGGAATCGCCGGCGCACACCGTAGACAGCAGCTTGACGTCGAAGGTGCGATTGGCAAACCAGATGTGCTCGCCGTTGGAGAAGTACGCACCGGCGCCACCAAGGGTCAGCAGCACGTTCTTGGCGCCCTTGGCGTGCAGCTCGGCCATCGCGCCCTTGACGGACTCGTCGTCGCCACCGCTCACCTTAATGCCAAAGATGTCGAGCAGCTCATCGTCATTGGGCTTGATCAGCAGCGGCTCCATGGCAATGAGGTCTGCCAGCTGATGGCTCGAGATATCGAGGACGAACTCGGCCCCCTTGGCCTTGACGCGACGCAGGACCTCGGCCAGGAAGCCCTCGGAAGTGTTGGGAGGCAGCGAGCCGCTGATGACCAGACAGGTCATGTCATCGAGCGAATCGATGAGCTCAAACATCTCCTGCTCGTTGGCCTCGTTGATAGCGGCACCGGCGTTGACCATGTTGTACTCGGTGTCGGGGCCGGCGTTGAGGAACACATTGACGCGCGTAATGCCGTCGGTCCACACGGGCTTGACGGGCACGCCCAGGGCCTCGGCGCCCTTAACGATAAACTCGCCCGAGAAACCGGCGAAAAAGCCCAGGATCGTGGTGTCGACGCCGTAGTGGTCAAGCGTAAACGAGACGTTGAGGCCCTTGCCGTTGGGCGTGTAGACGGCGTTGCGGGTACGCGTGACGGTGTTGGCAGCAAGACCGTCGCAGGCGATGTTGTAGTCAATGGCGGGATTTGCAGTGAGCGTGTAAATCATGAATGTTCCTTTCACGAAGCAACGTGTTAATGAAAGTATATTCCACGCATCGGTAAAAGGCTAGGACAACTCGGTGAACGGTGTGGAAGCGATGAAGTACGGCGGAACACCTCTCCCCCGTGGCGGAACAAAAAGGAGCCCCAGCCGAAACCGGGGCGCCACATGCGCACGAATATGTCGCGTTTCGATTACTGACGATCGAGCTTGCGGACAGCAACGCGCTTGCTGTACTCATCGACGTGACCGAAGTCGCCAATACCGACAGACTCGGCAACGTTGGCGCCGGTGGCCATAGCAAGCTTCATGGCTTCCTCGACGTTGTCGCGATCCCTGTACCACTTGTGCAGGAACGCAGCGAGGGTGCAGTCGCCGGCGCAGACGGAAGAAACCAGCTTGATGTTGAACTCACGCTTGGCGTACCAGATGTCCTCGCCGTTGGAGAAGTAAGCGTCGCCGCGGCTACCACGGGTGAGCAGCACGTTCTGAACGCCAGCGTCGTGAGCCATCTTCATGGCAACGCGAACCTCGTCGTCGGTGTCGACCGGCACGCCAAAGATGGCCTTCATCTCGTGATGGTTCGGCTTGATGAGCAGCGGCTTCTTGTGAGCGAGCTCCTTGAGCTTGTCGGAGGACAGGTCCAGGACGACGTCGGCGCCACGAGCCTGAGCGTGCTCCATGACCTGAGCCAGGAAGTCAGGCGTAGCTTTGGGAGGCACGGAGCCGGAGACGATCAGGCACTCAAGATCGCCCGCGGTGTCCAGGATGTTGTAGAGCTCCTCCTGGTGCTGCGGCGTGATCGGGGCGCCGGGGTTCAGGATGCCGTACTCGTGCTGGCCATCGTTGACGTAGGTGTTGATGCGCGTGATACCGTCGGTCCAGACCGGGCGGCAGAGGCAACCCAGGTTCATGACCTCCTCGACGATGAACTTGCCCGTGAAGCCAGCGAAGAAGCCGAGCGCGACGGTGTCGACGCCCATCTTCTTAAAGGCGAAGGACACGTCGAGGCCCTTGCCGTTAGCCGTGTAGCTGGCCGAGCCGGTGCGGACGTTCTCATCGGGCTCGAGCGGAGAGCTCGAAACCGTCATGTCGACAGCCGGGTTAGCGGTTAGCGTGTAGAACATTTACAGTACCCCCTGTATATGTGAGGGCCGCGTGGCCGGCCCATTCCAACCACGCGGTTACCTCTGATACCAAATTAGCGAGCTGCGGACTCAAGCAGTGCCTTGACCTCGGCGGCGGTGTTGCAGGCGAGCGCCATCTCGGCGAGCTCGTCGCACTCGGCCTTGGTCCACTGGCTGATGGTCTTGCGGGCGCGCAGGATGGACGGAGCGCTCATCGAGAACTCCTCCAGGCCCCAGCTGATCAGCAGCGGCTCGAGCAGCGGATCGGCAGCGGCCTCGCCGCACATACCGACCATGATGCCGGCCTTCACGCCGCTCTCGATGATGTTCTTGAGCGAGCGGAGCACGGCGGGATAATACACCTGGTACAGGTTGGAGATGGTGTCGTTGCCACGGTCGGCGCACATGGTGTAGCCGATCAGGTCGTTGGTGCCGATGGAGAAGAAGTCGGCGACCTCGGCCAGACGGTCTGCGAGCAGCGAAGCGGCGGGCGTCTCGACCATGATGCCGACCTCGATGTTCTCGTTGAACTTGCGACCCTCTTCGGTCAGCTCGGCCTTGCACTGCTCGACGAGCTCCTTGACAGCCAAGACCTCCTCGACGCAGGTGACGAGCGGGATCATGATCTTGACGTCACCGAAGGCGCTAGCGCGCAGCAGAGCGCGGAGCTGGACCTTGTACTGGTCGGGATTGGCCAGGCAGTAACGCACGGCGCGGAAGCCCATGAAGGGGTTATCTTCCTTGACCATGTGCAGATACGGAATCTCCTTGTCGCCACCCACATCGAGCGTGCGGATGATGACCGGAGCACCCTTGAGCGCGCTGGCGACCTTACGGTAGGCGTTGAACTGCTCCTCCTCGGAAGGAAGCTCAGCAGAATCCATGAACAGGAACTCGGAGCGGAACAGACCGATGGCCTCGGCGTCGTGATCGAGCGCGTTGGGCACGTCATCGGGGTTACCGATGTTGCAGGCGATGATCTTCTTGATGCCATCGGCAGTCACGGACGGCTTGCCACGGAAGGCCTCGAGGGCTGCCTTCTCGGCAGCGAAGGCCTCGGCCTTGGCGGTGTAGGCAGCGAGCGTCTCCTCGTCGGGATCGGCCTCGACGATACCCTTGCCACCGTCGACGACAACGGTCATACCGTTGCGCAGCGCGGTGCAGCTGTTGGAAACCGAAAGGACAGCCGGGATCTCGAGGGCGCGCGCAATGATCGCGGAGTGCGACGTGCGGCCACCGGTCTCGGTGACGATACCGGCAACGTGGGCCTTATCGATCGTGGCGGTCATGGACGGCGTGAGGTCGTGCACGACAACGACGGTGTTCTCGGGCAGGACGGAGAGGTCGACGACCTCCTTGCCCAGCAGCTCGGCCAGAATACCGGTGCGGATGTCGGCGATGTCGGCCGCGCGCAGACGGAACATCTCGTCGTCCATGGACAGGAACATGTTCTCGAACATGGTCGAGGTGTCCATGAGCGCCTGCTCGGCGCAGGTACCGCCGTCAATGGCGGCGTTGATGGCGTCGGTCATGCCCGGGTCCTGAGCCAGGACAATGTGTCCGCTCATGATCTCGGCCTCGGCCTCGCCCACCGTCTCCTTCATGTGGTCGGCCTGAGCCTGGGTCTTCTCGCAGAAGACCGAAAGAGCGGTCTGATAGCGCTCCTTCTCTGCTGCCGAATCAGCAACCTCGTGCGGCTCAAACGTCAAGTCGGGATCGACGGCGACCATGACGGTGCCGATACCGATGCCCTCGGAAGCGTTGACTCCCTGATACATTCCCATTCCTCTCTCCGTGTCATGTG
Source organism: uncultured Collinsella sp. (assembly GCA_902496775.1). GTDB lineage: Bacteria > Actinomycetota > Coriobacteriia > Coriobacteriales > Coriobacteriaceae > Collinsella. The sequence goes on along the minus strand of CABVCF010000098.1, from coordinate 595 downwards.
ATAAAGCGTTTTGCCATATCCATGACAAAAGAGCGCAGCTACCTTACAACAGGTCACTGCGCCCCCAAATATGAACTTAGTTGTTCAACATGCGACCCGTTTGAGTTCTACTCGCCAAGACCGCTCTTGATGAGCTCGATGGCAGCAGCCAGAGCCTCTGCCTCGTCGGCGCCGTCGCACTTGACCTCGACCTCGGTGCCGCAGGGGATACCAGCAGCCATGAGGGCCATCGGGGACTTGCCGTTGACCTCCTTCTCGGGGGTGACGACCGTCACGTCACAGGCGTACTTGCCCATGGTGGAGGCGAACAGACCAGCCGGACGCATGTGCAGACCCTGAGGATTAACGAGGGTAGCCTTCTCAGAAACCATAGTTGACTCCTTTTTTGTGTTTAACCCCTGTCATGCATGTGGCAGGAGTCAGATTCACGACGTTGTTTATATTAACTCACATCAAACGGTTTTTCATTGTGTTTCAGACGAATTATTGGACAGATGTGTTTGTCGTCCGCTTGCTCGCCGGGCGGGGCGATTAAGTTTGCTGCTCTACAGTCCTGCGCAAGACGGAAAGCACATTAAGTGCTTTCCTTTGCGTG
>CABVCF010000097.1 GCA_902496775.1 uncultured Collinsella sp. | reverse complement strand
CGGGGTTGTTGCCGAGGGCGTTGCCGCCAAGGGCGACGACAATACGATCGGGCTTACCGTAGGGTTTGGACATGCGTGCCTCCTTATCGAAGAGTAGCGTACATCACGGCTTTAATGGTATGCATGCGGTTCTCTGCCTCTTGGAAGACGCGAGACTTATCGGACTCGAAGACCTCGTCGGTGACCTCCATCTCGGTTACGCCGAACTTCTCCGCGATTTCCGCTCCGATGGTGGTCTTGGTATCGTGGAAGCTCGGGAGACAATGCATGAAGATAGCGTTGGGGTTTGCCTTCGCCATGACCTCCGAGGTTACGCGGTACGGGGAGAGCAGCTCGATACGGCTCTTCCAGAGCTCCTCAGCCTGACCCATGCCAACCCAGACATCGGTGTAAATAACATCGGCATCCTTTACGCCTTCATCGATGTTGTCAGTAAGCTGAATGGTGCAGCCATTTTCCTCGGCGATCTTCTGGCAAGTCTCGAGCAGCTCGGGATCAAAGTGGGTAGCGCCCTCAACGTCGCCCTTCGGCCCACAAGAGCAGAAGTTGATGCCGAGCTTGGCGCAGATAACCATGAGGGAATCGCTTACATTGCCCTGCTCCTTGCCGAGATAGGTCAGCTTGAGGCCACGCGTGTCGCCGAATTCCTCGCGCATCGTAAGGATGTCCGCCAAAGCCTGGGTCGGGTGATACTCATTGGTGAGACCATTCCACACGGGAACGCCGGCTTTATCGGCAAGCTCCTCAACAATGGACTGGTCAGAGCCGCGATACTCGATACCGTCGTACATGCGACCAAGCACGCGGGCGGTATCCTCAATGGACTCCTTTTTGCCCATCTGCGACGAACCGGGATCAAGGTAGGTTACACCTAAGCCGAGATCCATACCGCCCACCTCGAAAGCGCAGCGCGTACGCGTCGAAGTCTTTTCAAACAGCAGAACGATGTTCTTGCCCTCAAGATAACGATGGGGAGCGCCCATGCGCTTGAGATTCTTAAAGTCCTTCGAAAGCTCGAGCATATACTCGATCTCCTCGGTAGTGAAATCGAGCAGGGTCAGAAAACTACGACCAGAAAGATTCAGTGCCATGATAGGTTCCTTTCATTATTAACCTAATTGATGAGTGCGCGGCGCGCGAAGAACGCGCATCCGCGCATCTCGGGCCAGAACGGAATTAAATCTCTTCGCGCCAGAACGGCATGGTCATGCAGCGCGGGCCACCACGACCACGAGACAGCTCTTCGGAAGGAGCAACCAACAGCTCAACGCCCGCCTTATAAAGCGCATCATTGGTAACAACGTTGCGCTCATAGACGCACACCTTACCCGGCGCAACAGCAAGCGTGTTGGAACCATCGTTCCACTGCTCACGGGATGCCTCGATCGGATCGCCGGCACCGCATTCGATCATCGTGATATGGTCGATACCGGTTGCCATTTCAAGAATCTGCTGAATCGTTCCCTCGATCTCCTCGATAAAGACCTCGCCATCCGAATCGCCCTTGGTGAGTCGATAGGCACGAAGCGTCTCGTAGATACCGGGGTAGACGGTAAACTTATCGTAATCAACCTGAGTACAAACCGTATCAAGATGCATATAGGCATAGCCGTGGGGGATCTTGATGGCAAATACCTGCTCGATCTCGGACTCTCCCGTGCCCCAGAACAGATTCTTGGCAAGCTGGTCGATGGCTGCGGTCTGGGTACGCTCGGAAATACCGATTGCAAGCGTGGTTGCGTTAATGTTCAGAACGTCGCCGCCTTCGATATGCCAATCGCTATTGTGGTCGTACCAAAGCGGAGCCCCAGCATAATCAGGATGGTGGCGCATGATCGTCTCATAGAATACGACCTCACGGTTGCGCTGATGCCAGTACATGCGGTTCATCATCGCACCCTTACCGACCACAGCGATCGGATCACGCGAGAAGTAGGAGGCGGGCATCGGGAACAAGACCATTTCGTCGGGCTTTAGCTCGTCGCTATCCATGGCCGCAAGAGAACCGCCCACATGCGGAATCTCGAGATCGCGTACGTAAAGGCCGCCCATAGCGGTAAGGACAAACTCTTTGTTGTCCTTGATGGAGTCGAGCTTCTCCACGACTGCCTGACGAAGCGCCAGGTTCTCAATCTTGGCCTCGGGAACGAACTTGCTCATAAACTCGGCACGAGAACCCTCAACCTGATCGAAAGTCTCGGCAAGCAAGTCCTCCATATAAACAACCTCGGCGCCAGCACCGCGAAGAAGATTAGTAAACTCGTCATGCTCTCGCTGGGCATACTCGAGATAAAACGCGTCATGAATCCAGGCGCGCTCAAAATCCTCCGCCTTCATGTTTACCAAGTCCAAGCCCGGTCGGTGCACGCATACCTTCTTGAGGGCACCAATTTCGCTATGAACGTTCAGACCTTTGCTCATCATCGTTCCTTTCTAGATTAGAGCTCAATAGTTATTGCAATGGCTTACAAAGTTGTCGTTTCGTTTGCTAGACAATCGGAAGCAGACCGGATACCGCGGTAAATACGAGACAGACCGCACTGACCACAAGGAAGAACTTCCAGGAAACTCGCCACCACTGGCCAAGAGAGATCTTGCAAACACCAAGACCGGCGACAAGCATTGCGCTGGTGGGGGAAATCAGCGACATCGCTGCAGATCCCATCGAAAGGCCAGTAACCGCAGCTTCTGGATTTAGCCCCATGAGCTCAACCAGAGGCCCAAAGATGGGGATGGTGAGCGCCGCGATGCCCGAAGAGCTGGGAACCAGAATCGAGAGCAAGTTGTCAACGACATACAAAATGCTGGTAAAGAGAACAGGGGGGATTCCGGCAAGGCCAGTCGCAAGAGCGTTTAGGACCGTATCGATAATCAAGCCATCGTTGGCGATAACCAAAATGCCTCGAGCAAGACCAACCACGACCGCAGAGAAAACAAAGTCGCCCAAACCCTTAACAAACTCTGTAGCAATCTCCTTCTCGCTCATGCCCGATACGATGCCAGACAGAAGCGCCATAGCCATAAAGACTGCAGAGATCTCGTTCATATACCAGCCCTGGGTGACAAGACCCCAGACAATGGCGACGATTCCAAGCACGAATACGATGATTACGGCCTTCTGGCGCCCGGTGAAATCGGCTTCGAGCAGCTCGTCATTTGATGCATGCTCTTTGCGCTTCTCGATATCATCAGCGTAAGCAATCGAGGACTCGGGGTTCTTCTTCACCCTTCGAGCGTACAACACGACCCAGGCAATAGCGATGGCGGTCAGCACAACAAGGGCAACAACGCGAAGCCAGAGCTGGGGATTACCCTGGATATTCAGAATTCCCTGAGCAATCAAAACATTGAAGGGATTGACCGTCGATGCGATATAGCCAATACGGGCCCCAACGAACACGATCATAAAGGCCGTAATGGAGTCATATCCCATAGCCATAACAATCGGCAACAAGATGGCAAAAAATGGAAGGGTCTCCTCCGCCATGCCGAACGTGCTACCGCCCAGCGCAAAAACCGCCATCAAAATTGGAATAATCAGGATGTCTTTACTCTTGAACTTCTTAACGATGCGCGCCACGCCGCTGGTGATTGCTCCAGTGGCAGTAATGACCTGAAAGGATCCGCCGACAATCAGAATAAAGGCAACGACCTCAACTGCCTGCTGAATTCCCACCGCAGGAGCCTCGAGTACATCGAACAGGCCTTGCTTCAGGTCGACCTCAGCGCCGTCTTCGTCCGCATAAACCTTTTCAACGGACTCATATGTTCCAGCAACAGTGACCTCGCGTCCGTTGAGCTCCTGCCTCTCAAACGAGCCGGAGGGGACGATCCACGTAAGGGCTGCGGTCAACGCCATGAGAATGAAGATAATGGTGTAGACGTGCGGAATTCGTAGCCCACGTTTCTTTTGCACTTCGGCCATTATGCCTCCTTTAGTTTGCGGGTTTTCGATACGAGCTTTTCGCCGGCAACCTTATTATTCGGTTTTCACGCCAGTTGACATTAGATATTTATGCGAATGGATAGTATTAAAACGCAGACGGATTTTTATTGATATATAAGCTCAACTATGGAACTAAATTGATATTTTTTATCAATTGGTGACTTTCAATCAAGAGCTTAAGCCGTCCACCGATACCCACAACATACTCACTTAAACTTCTCCCAGCAGAACGATAATTGACATCAGTCATCATCCGAATTAAAGCGAGCGTTCTAATGCCAATTCATATCACCAGCGAAATCGGTAAGATTAAACAGGCCCTTTTATATCGACCCGGTATCGAAACCCAAAACTATCCCGAAGGCCGCTTTGGCCAAGTTTTTAGCCTAAGACCATCGAGCAGCCTATTTGACTTGGATAGAGCCCTAGCTGAGTGTGATGCCTATACCTCAGTGCTCGAGCATGAAGGCGTAGAGGTTCTGTATCTCGACCAACTTCTTACAGAAGCGCTTGACTCATGCCCCGAAGCTCGAGCATCTTTTGTCGATTCCTTTGTCGATGAATGCGGCGCGATTGGCGCCGAGTTGCAGCAAGCAGTCCGCGAGCATCTTGAACACACCCAATCGGCGCAGGAGCTCGTCTCGGCATCGATTGGCGGCATCCGCCACGGGCAAGTTACATACTGCTTCGACGGCGGGGACAGACTCGCCGAATTAACCGGCGAGGCCTATGCCCCTGACGAGCTGCTCGTAAGCCCATTAAACACCATGTGGTTCGTGCGCGACCCGGTAAGCACCATCGGCTCCGGCATCTCCTTCAACCACATGTATTGGCCCGAGCGCAATCGCGAAGTAGCGCTCTACCAAACGATTTTTAAATACCATCCCAATTTCAAGGACACGCCCTCGTTTTATCGTCACGATTCCACCTTCCATATTGAAGGGGGCGATATCATCAATCTTGATGCTCATAATGTCGCAGTCGGCATCTCTCGGAGAACCGAATCTGCAGCCATCGATATGCTCGCTCGTACCCTCCTGTGGAACCCCGACTCGAGCATCGACGCCGTATGGGCAATTGAGGTACCCGAGCGGAGCCTGTGTATCCATCTTGATACGTACCTAAGCCGGGTCGACTACGATACTTTTGTTGTCGACCCCCAGCTACTCGCGGAATCTCGCTCTTATCAGATTACGCGAAATCGAGCAGAGAATCTCTGCCAGATTCACGCCGTCGAAAAAGGAGTCAAGGAGGCACTGGCCGCCGCGCTCGGCATACCCGAGCTTCGTTTTATTCCCTGCGGTGGATCTAATCCCAATTTGGCAGAAAAAGAGTGCACGAATAACGCAGCCAGTGTGCTGTGCCTCCGACCGGGCAAAGTCTGTGTCTATGAAGAGAATCAGGCGACGAACGCTGCTCTTGAACAGGCCGGAATCGATCTTGTCCCCATTTCCATACACGAGCTGACAAACGGCTTTGGCGGGCCCAACTGTTTGTGCTTGCCACTTAGGCGTGATGAATAACATGGCCCAAGGGGATAACATTAAATGCCTTAGAACCCGCGAAGGCTTGACGCAGCAGCAATTTGCCGACATGCTCGGCGTTACCAAAGAAACGGTATGCCGTTGGGAACGTGGACACACCGCCGTCAAGGTGTCGACTCTCGATAAGCTGACCGAGCTTTTCGATGTAACGTTTGATGAGCTCGCCGCAAGTAATAGCGGCCTTGCTTCTGCCGGCTTATGCTCGCGGCCTGAGAAAAGCCCGAACGTGGCCCAAAACGAAGAATGCGAAATCTATAAAATCGTACGCCGCAACGGTGGCTTTAGCCTTAAGAAAAGTGGGCGTACCTTCGTTCCAGGACCCGTACTTGAAAGGCACCCGGGAGGCTTTCTAGTTCAGATGAACGGCAGCGGCATGTCACGCTGCTATCCGCAAAGCAGCGTTCTGCTGGTCGATCCTGTTGCTAAACCGTGGAACGGATGCACCGTCGTTGCCATGGTAGACGCATCGGCCATAGTTATTCGGCGATATGAAATCCGAGGGAACACGATTGCACTGTCAACGTATTCCTATTTGACAGAAGAACCCAACATCACTCTGGACAGGCATCGCCTTCGTGTCTTAGGTGTCGTCGTTTGGTTTCAGGCAACTCACGATCTGACGTACTAGCCTCTTAGTCGTAAATCCCCAGGTGCCGCACCTGCCCGCGGCAAGAGCGTCCCTTTTGGCTAGTCATTTAAGAACGTCCCCGATGACTAGGTGAATAGCAAAAGCCCCGCAGTCGGAGCGGACTGCGGGGCTCATGAAGAGAGGCTAGTTTGT
>CABVCF010000096.1 GCA_902496775.1 uncultured Collinsella sp. | reverse complement strand
TGATGGTCGCCGAGACGGGCTCCACGGTTCCGATGAGACTCGCACGCACCGAGCCGATGTCCTTAACGCCCTGCATATAGAGCATGTAAGCAAAAAACGAGCCGATAACCACGAACACCGCGAGCGCCTCGACGCCGGCGGCGTCGAGCGCCGGCATATGCGCCCAAGGCCGCACGAAGACGCACGAGACCACGCCCGCCGTGAGCATTGCCGAGCCCGTGACGATGGGGCTGCCGTATTCGGGCAGGATCTTGGCGGGAATCACCGCCATACACGCGGCGCTGACCGCACACATAAGACCTGCTGCCAGGCCAAGCGGCGAGATATTCAGGCTGGTGGGGTCGCCGCCGGTGGCGATTAAAAAGGTTCCACCCAGAGCCAGGCCAATGCCGATGACTTCGCGAGTACGCGGCATGCGGCGATCGGTCACGCAGGCGTAGCCCATGATGATAACGAGCTGCAGGCACTGGAGCACCGTCGCGGTTCCGGCGTTCGTCAGGCGCACGGCCGAAAGATAGCAAAACTGGTTGAACAGCAGGCCAAAGGCGGTAAAGAGCAGCAGCTGCTTGCGATCGGCGGGTGTGGTCCAGAGCTTAATCAGGCGCTCGCGGTCGCGCGTAACAACCACGGCCATAAAGAGTAGACCGGCGAGAATCTGACGCACGCTCATAAGCCACAAGGTGTCGACGTGGTAGGTATCGAACAGAAAGCTCGCGCTGGTGCCCGAGAAGCCCCAAAACGAACCGCCCACCAACGTAGCCAAGACGCCCGTGATCATCTTGCGCGTCGAAGCGCTGTTCAGGCGCTCGCGCCAGGCGCGGCGGGTGCTACGGCTGAACTCGTCGGTGCCCTCGGGCACATCAATGTTCGATATATCGGTCATCGGCACCGAAGCCCCTGCGCCTTCGACCTGCTCGACACACTCTTTGCTCATTCCACTCCCCCGAAACAGCCTGGAAACAATTCGGCTTACCTTACCACGGCGAAGTCACCAGCTGGAGGCTTGTCCGCTTATCGGTAGGACAATTCCGCAGGCGTCTTTCCATAGCTCGATACCGCAATGGCCTTACATTATGCGACAGCCAAATCGCGGCAGCAGGCTCTTTTGAAATGGATATGGCAAAGCCCCCGAATTCCACAATGTAAGCGATTTTTAAAAATGTTCTTGCCACCGAGTTCAGGCTCCGTTATATTATCCCTTGTGCGCTTGCGCACCCTTGATCGGGCGTTTAGCTCAGGGGGAGAGCGCTTCCCTGACACGGAAGAGGTCAGAAGTTCAAATCTTCTAACGCCCACCAAATGTTCGCAGCTCAAAGGCTATGTCCTCTGGGCTGTTTTGTTTTATGTCGCCAAATCCGCCGGCAGTTCCAACCGCCCAACTAGCCAAAAGCCGACCATCTACTTGCCGATCTATCCATCGGCATAACCAATCAGTCCGCGCCGCAACTTCTCAGCAAAACGCCGCGATGTCTGTGCCCTGCGGTATCCTTGAGCCACTTGCACCTGCAGCACCAAGGAGCCGCCATGCGCACCGAGCTCGATGTCCCCTTTTCGCACAAAGAAGAAGCCAAGGCGCTGGGCGCCAAATGGGACCGGACCAAGAAGATCTGGTATGTACCCAGCGGCGTCAACCCCGAACCCTTTGCCGAGTGGCTGCCCGGTGTTGACCGATCCGACCCCTCAGCGCCGTATATATATCTAGTACTGGGCAAGCGCGAGTGCTGGAAGTGTCACAAAGAGACCTCGGTCGCGGCCTTCGGCATTCCCTATCGAGCCGATAACGACGAGAGCATCGTCATCGCGCACGCGCCCAACGAAGCCGGGCACATTGCCATCGACACGGCCAACGCCAACGCACTCGCCATCGTGCCCGCTCTTGGCTGCGTGCCAGGCGAGATCCGCGACTACCTTCATAAGCGCTGCGGCTACAAGCCCGTAGGCGCGCGAGCCTCCAAAGCCCCGTCGCTCGGCAACACGTGCACCAGTTGCGACGCGCTGCAAGGCAGCCGCTATCTGTTCGAGGAGCCCTCGTCCCCATTTGCCCTCACTGCCATCAACAAGCTGCCGGCACTGGAGTTTGTGCGCGTCGAAGTTGCCGGCGTCTTTGGCGTCCCGGCCACGCGCACCGACTTTGACCAAGCGCTCTTTACCTGGGCACGTGACCATCACGCCGAGTTCCACAAGCAACTCGGTGAGGGGATTTATTTGTAGAGACGGAGAAGCCTTCACAGCCAGCTCCTCCGCATCACCTATCCCTCGTCGCCGGCGTCGTACACGATATCGAGGCCACAAACAGGGCATTTCTCCGGATACACCGGCATATGAACGCCTGTCCGTTTTCTCACTTCGTCGCTGAGTCTGTCGCGCGCATCGATGAACCGAATGTCGAGACACGGTATTTGCGAGCCGCAGCAAGGGCAGGTGACGACAAACGACCCGCAATCAACCTCTACGCTCGGAAACATATTGTTGTCTATAAGGGCACACGGCAGTTTTCCGTACTTCCCCATCGCAATATCGCCTCGCCAGCTCATACACGCTCCCCTCTCGCTATACAAAACAGGAAGAGCATGCACCGGCGGGCGTGCGCGAGATTGCATCGCCACGCGATCCGATCAAACAACACGATCGTCAAAGAATGCCAAAGCCAAATACGCTAATACGGCAGAAGCCCCGCCTTTTCACGCTTCTTTTCCGAGCGATCGAACTCAATGCGATGGGCCTCAAGAAACACCGTATTGGGTCGCCACTGATGCTCATTCGGCTGCCTTAGCGTCGCGCCCGCAAAGGAAGCATAGTCGGTCTTATCCAGCAGGTACGATCCGCACAGCCGATATTCGCCGCAAACAGGCTCAAACGAAATCAGATGAGCATCGAATAAAGCATGTAAGTCGCGCCGAAGCAGAATGCCGTTGCTGGCAACCTGCGATTTGGGTCCCGAGTAATTCTCGATATGTGCAGCCTCCAGAGCTTCGCTGACGCCGCAGTCCGACACCGCGCAACGGCCATCATAGGCGGCAACGAGCTGCTTGCGGAACCATTGCTGCCCCAATCGCTCGCGCCTTAACGCATAGCGGACCTTTTCGTCGTCGGTCGTACCCTGTCCGGCAAACTCAATATCGACGGGCATGTGCTTCAGATAGCTCATGTCGGGCGCAAAACGGGGGTCCGGTCCGCCTTTATGAACAGGACCGTGCAGAACAAACCATCCGTTTTCGGGCTCGAACCGTTCAACAAACGCAAGGCCGAGCACCTTGTAGCCCACCTCGGTTGCAAATATGACTCCGACTGGAACGCCACATTCCATGCAGTTGAGCATTTTACGGTTGTAATTCTGGTCTCGAGAACCAACGGCGCCTGGCGCTTGGACCGAATACTTAATGACCCACGTACCATCGTCCAAATAGAGCGGAGGTACATCGGTGTAGAAGCTCTTTTTAGAGTTATGGACCGAAAGCGCAAAGATCTTATTGGGATCTTGCTTCACCCGATCCTGGCCCGGCCAGAAGATCCCTGAATCCCGCGTTACAGGAAAGAAGTCCGAGCCAATTCTCAAACGATACTGATACTGAGGGCTATCTTCCTTGGTGTGGTGCGGAAGGCTGGTCCAAACGCCGCCGCGCTGTTCCTCACCCAGAAACCACTCCCATGCCTCAACGTATTCGGAAGGCACGAGACTGCAGGCGCGGTCATAGCTTGGTCCATCCATCAACGGAACAGCAAGGTCAATGTCGTTCATCGCCAGCACCTACAACCATACGAACGCGAGTCATGCCCCTCAATAATATGGCCGAGAGTCAATTATTACGAGATCTCATTCCGCGATCGGCACATCGTTGATGCTCTCGGTTTGCCGCTGGCGCGTTTGTACCCCGCTGCCCCACTTCCCTGTATACTGATGTAGCACGTGTTTCATCCGGGCTTGTTGGGCCGGATTGTTCATGGGAGGTTCTTGTGGCTGTTTCGAATCCGCCTAAGGGAAGCGTTTCTTCTTCGTCCATCAAGCCGGTTACGCGCAAGGCCGTGCGTTGCCAGCGCGAGGTCGCTTGGCTTGTCACGCAGGCAGCGGGCAGGCTTGTGGCGACCACTCAGGACGTCAATGCGCCTACGCCGAGCTTTGTGCTGGCAGTGGCGCTGGATCGAGTACGCCAGCTGGAACTCGCCGCACAAGAAGACGGCAACCATCTTGGCTACCAGGACGCTATGGCGCCCGACCTGCAAACGTTCTGCCACATGGCCAAGTTGCCCGCCGCGCCCAATGCGCTTTCGGACGCAGGCTACATGTTTACGCTTTCGGGCGCGGACCTTATCCGCGACATCTATGCATACTGCAGCGAGCTCGCCGAGCGCCACGTCTTTGGCACGGCCGAAGTCAAACCGGGAAATGTCATCAAGCTGGTTCTTAGGCTGTTCTTGATAGACGGGTTCGAGGCCATGCCGGCGTAAACCGAGCCTTTAGCATCACCGTCGACTGGGCAACAACCGCTTTACCTTAATGGACGCCAATCGAGGGTCGATTATTGGGTCGCCTCGTCCACTAACGCATCTATCCCACGCGCTCTGACAGTCGATACTTGCGGTTGCGGCTCGTCGCCGGCGCCGTGGGCTCAAGCTCGCCTTGAGCAATGAGCGCGTTGACGCGCGACCTAACCTGGGAAATTGTGAGCCCTGTGTGCTCTGCCAGCTCGCGCGTCCCCAGCTCGCCGTAGTGTTTGAGTGCCGTCACAATTAAGCCCCCGCCATGATCGACCGGCTCGATCTTTGAACGGTAAAGTACGACCTTGAACCGATCGAATCCCGGGCAGAACAGGGGCTCGGTCAGACCATGCGCGCGCATGACATCGATCATCATCGGGATGCCCGAGCCATTGCCCTCAGCCGGCGAACCTGCGCCATCCGGCAGCGGGACAATCGACATGAGCTTCACAAGCGTCGCGTTACGGCATCGGGAGCTGCCGTCAAACAAGTTCTCGCGAGTCTTTCCCCCGTAAAGGCCGCCAGGATTCGTCACCTCGACACGATCGTCAAAGACGTCGACGGTAATCGATTGTCCACAGAACCGATCCCCGTATTCTCGATGGATTACGGCGTTGGCGATTGCCTCGCGCAGAACCTCCTCGGGAATCTCCAGCGAATCGACACGCGAGACACCTTGGACGGTCGAGGTTCGCCGCAAATTCTTGGCGACGGCCGCGACAGCATCCGAGATCATCTCGCCCAACGTTCCCTCACAGATTGTGCGGTCCATGAACCTCAACGACCCCGCCGCGCCCTTCTGCGTCCCCGCATGAGCAGCCACATCAATATAGAGCTTGGGATAGAACTGCTGAGGGTAAGTGCCCACGGCCAAGAGTCCGGCTTTGGTGATATTGCATTGAGAATCAAAGATATTTAGGCGCTCCAACTTCGTTTGCTTATCCGACGCGCCGCGCATTGCCCGGGGCGTTAACGAGAAAGCCCGATCTATCGTACGGTCGACCAGCGTCTCGTCGAGATCGTCCGCGCCCGCACCCGCCACCGCGTCGCGATCGCTCGGAGTCGCTCGACCGTATGACGCCAATGCGAGCACTTCGGTCGATGAAAGCGGCACATCTTTGTCATCGATGCGCTTGTAGCTGCCGCCCTGGGCGCCCCGCTCTATGATATAGCAGGGCTTGCTCGACGGATCGAGCTCCTCAATCGTAATGACGAGAACGATGACGCCCTGAAGCTCCACTCGCTCGATCGTGTATTTGGGCGGATTGGCCAGCTTTCCTCGACCGCCCGCATCACCCATGCCTGACACAAATTGGTTGAGCACTTTCTCGGTCTCGAAGTTCTCAACCGGGACAAAACCTGCGCGCTCACTCACTCCGAGCACGATAATTCCGCCGGCAGTGTTCGCGAATGCGCTCACCGTTTCCCACACATCGCGGGAAAGCGTCGTGGCGCTCTCCTTCACTTCGACGTTAAGATCATCCGAGCCCATACGCCTTAAAGACTCAAGCAGACCGGTCAGCTCGTTTTCGTTCATCTGCACGTCCTTTCGCTCGGTCCTGCGGAGAATGCCGCGGATAGATTTCCCTCGTCTCTCAGTTATCTCTCGTAATTATCTCTCATCTATCTCTCTATCTCTCGGCTTAGAGATAGAGAGATAGATGAGAGATGGAATGTCTACCATTTGCTTCATTTATACATATTTTTGCTGGTAGAACAATTGGTATTGAGACAATACCATGATTGCCTGTCTCTTTGCTGCTCAGTTATCTCTCATATTTTTCTCTCATCTTCCTGTCATCTCTCATATTAGAGACGAATGAGGGACGAGAGATACGCGAGTGATGGACGAGCGAGGATTTTCGGACGGTCGGATATCGAGAGTGGATATTTGGACGGTTTTTGGGGCTTTTGCGGCAAATTCCGTCCAAATACCCACTCTCGTTCGATAGGTATCCGGAAATCCTCGCTCGTCCGTCCGAATATCCACTCTCGTTTGGCGAGTGTCCAATTTTCCACGCTCGTGCGGCGGGCACGCGAGCCCTTCGCCCAATCCGCTGGCATCGTCTTCAGTTCGCCGCAGAGCCGCGGCCCCA
>CABVCF010000095.1 GCA_902496775.1 uncultured Collinsella sp. | reverse complement strand
CGGCAGGAAGCGTGCTGCGTGCCGACGATGCCGCCGGCCCCGTGCTCTCCAAAAAGATGGAGGACACGCCCATCGCCGGTTGGTACACCATCGACGGTGGGCAAACGCCCGAGGACGACATCATCGAGGTCAAGCGCGAGCGTCCGCCGCGTTTGGTTTTGGTCGATGCCGCCGACATGGCGCTGCCCGTCGGCGCCATCCGCTTGCTCGACAAACGTGACGTGGCCCGCAAGTCGATGTTCACCACGCATTCGCTCCCTTTGTCGATTCTGATCGAGGAAATCGAGCAATCGTGCGAAGATATCGTCTTCATAGGGATTCAGCCGGGCGACACGGAGTTCTACAACCCCATGTCCCCGGAAGTCTTTGAGGCCGTCGACGCCGTGTACGACGCCGTGGCCGCCAACGACTTTTCCCACTTTGTCCGCTTGGGGCAGGAGCTATAGCAGCGCTTGCCTCTGCTGAATAGGAAAGAAGTGATTGACATGGCAGATTCCAAGGTGGAGTACCCCGCTCCCGATTGCCTGGCGCCCGTCGCGATCGAGGCCAAGACCGAGGCCGCCGGCGTGACCAAGGCTAACCTGCCGGTCGCTAAGGCCTTTCTGTTGGCAATGTTCGCCGGCGCGTTTATCGCCTTCGGCGGCCTGTTCTTTACGGTGTTTTTGAGCGACAGCACGCTGGGCTGGGGTGCCCAGCGCGTCGTGGGCGGCCTGTGCTTTTGCCTGGGCCTGGTGCTGGTGCTGGTGTGCGGCGCCGAGCTGTTTACCGGCAATTCGCTTATGGTCTGCGCGCTCAAGAGCAAAAAGATCACGCTGGTCCAGATGCTCAAGGCCTGGGTCGTCGTGTGGATCGGCAATTTTGTCGGCGCTCTGTTCATCGTCTTCTTGGTGTACATGGCCGGCATTTACAAGCTCAACGGCGAGGCGGTCGCCAATTCCATGGTGAGCGTCGCCGCCGGCAAGGTGACGATCGACTGGGTGACGATCTTCTTCCGCGGCATCCTGTGCAACATCTTTGTGTGCCTTGCCGTGTGGATCGGTACCGCCGGCAAGACCGTAGTCGATAAGGTTGTGGGCATTCTGCTGCCCATCGCTGCCTTTGTGGCCTGCGGTTTTGAGCACTGCGTCGCCAACATGTACTTTTTGCCTATGGGCGCCGTGATGCATGCATGCGGCTATGGTGCCAAGGTTGCCGGGGCCGATGCGCTCAACGTCGCGGGTATTGCGTTTAACCTATCCGCCGCCACGCTGGGCAACATCGTGGGCGGTGCGGTTCTGATCGCGCTCGGCTACTGGTTTGTCTACGCCAAGAAGTCCGAGGCGTAAGGTGCCGTCTGTTTGACGTTGGGCCTCCCGCGGGGCGTTGCCGTGCGGGAGGCTTTTTGGGTCTGGGGCTCGTTGCCGGGCTTTTGGTCTGTTGTGTTTGGCTGATGAAAGGGGTAATCGAGATGGCATCTGCTGTGAAGCGTGACGGTCGCGCCGTGGTGACCACATGCGGGGGATGCTATGCCGATTGCGCCTTTGCGGCCCATGTTGAGGATGGGCGTGTGGTGGCCGAGTTGCCGGTGCCGGGGCATCCGTGCGCGGCACGAGCCCTGTGCGCCCGCGGACGGCATCGCCTGGCAATGCCGTTTGACGAGCGCGACCGCATCATGCACCCCATGCGACGCCGCCAGGATGGCTCGGGGTTCGATGCGATTTCCTGGGACGAGGCGTTTGCCCAGATTGCCGAGCGCCTTTTGGGGATTGTTGACGAGCACGGGCCTCGTGCGCTGGGCATGACGCTCGGCGTGCCCTCGTTCGACCGCTACTGGGCGTATCGCTTTATGCATGCGCTGGGCTCGCCCAACGTGTACGGTGCCGATGGCGCCTGCGAGGTAAGCCGACTTACCGGTTGGGAACACAGCCTGGGCTATAGCCCCGCCTCCGACCTGGCACATACCGACTGCATCATGTACCTGGGGCGTTCCATCGTCGATTCATCGACGATGGGGGCCGTCGATGCGCTCAACGATGCGCGCCGGCGCGGGGCGAAGATTATCGTGGTCGACCCCCGGCGCAGCGGCTCCGCCGCGCTTGCCGACCGCTGGCTGCGCGTGCGCCCGGGCTGCGATTTGGCACTACTGCTGGGCATCGCCCACGTGCTGATTGCCGAGGACTTGTACGACCACGAGTTCGTTGCCCGCTATACCACGGGTTTTGACGAGCTGGCGCAGGCGGCCCGTGCTTGGACGCCCGAGTGGGCCGAGTCGATGTGCGACGTGCCGGCCGCAGAGATTGTCGCCACGGCGCGCGATCTCGCTGCCGCCGCGCCTGCCGCCGTGGTGGATGCGGGCTTTCACGGTGGCATCGGTATCGCGTATGCCAATAGCACCCAGACCGCGCGCGCTATCTGCTTGGTCGATGTGCTGCTGGGCTGTATCGGGCATGCGGGCGGTGCGCTCAACCCGCCCACGTCGCTTTTGTTGGGCGACCTCGATCCCGCACGTTTTGCGACGCCGCCGGTGCCGCGCGAGTCCAAGCTGGGGTCCGAGCGCTATCCACTGGTCGATCCGGTGCGCGGGCTGTGCACGACCATCGGTCAGTCGATTCTTGCCGGCGATTTGCGTGGGCTCATCGTCTATGCCAGTAACCCCGGTGCGGGCTATGGCAATGCACAGGCTTGGTTGGGTATTTTGCAGCAGCTCGACTTGCTTGTGACGATTGATATTCGCTGGTCCGAGACGGCGCGTGCTTCTGACTTCGTGCTGCCCGACGTGACGTATCTGGAGGCCGACCGCGGTGTGGGCACAGTCGTGGGCGCCAACGATTCGCGCGTGTTCTACCGCAACGCCGTGCTGCCCGTGCAGCATGACGGCACACGTCCCGGTCGGGAGATTTTTGCCGGTCTGGCGCAGGCGTGTGGCGTGGGCGAGTATTTCCAGTTTACGTCTGACGATCTGGCGGCTGCCCAGGTGGCGCCTTTTGGGATCGATCTGGACGAGCTCAAGGAGCGCGGCTGGGCCGATACGGGCGTGCCGCTGCCGTCGCGCACGGGTGAGCCGGCGATTCCCCTGGATGGCGGCAAAATTGCGCTGGCAAGCGACGTATGGGAACGAGCCGGCCTGGGTTGTGTACCCAACTGGATCGCTCCCATGGTGGAGCCTGGCCCGGGGATGTTTCGCCTCATTAGCGGCAACCGTCCCTTTGAGTCGCATACCTCGCGCAGGCTCGCGGCCCAAGGTGCCGCCGAGGCTGGGTCGGACCTGGATGCCGTGCAGATGAATGCCGATGCTGCTGCGCACATGGGCATCGCCGACGGCGAGATCGTCGAACTCGTGAGCGACATGGGCCGCGACCGCGTGCGCGTGGAGACGACGCCCTATCTGCATCCGGCGTGCATCTTCACCTCGGCCGCTCCCGGCGGGCGTTCGTTTGGCGCCGATGCCGGTGGCGCTCAAGCCTTGGGCGTGGGCCCGCTCGACCATACGCCGTTGCGTTGGGACCCGTTGACGGGCGCTGCGCTCACCCAGGAAAACGCCGTTCGCGTGGAAAAGATCGCGGCACGCGAGGATAATAGCGAGTAATTGACTCAGCTGATCGAATTGGCTGATAGTTTGACATTCGAACGATTGATTCACCTTTGGTTTTGAAAGGCCGCACATGAGCGATAGCCAGAACATGTCCGATGAGGTGCGCGCCCGCCTGCGCGCCATTCCTTCCGTCAACGAGCTGCTTGCCGAGTGGCCGGTAGTGAAGGCGGCGGGGGAGACCTGCGACGCGGTGGTGCATGCCGCCGTCACGGCCGAGCTCGATGAGGAGCGCGCCGCGATTCGTGCCGGCGCCGCCCCGCGTTCCAAGCGCGAGCTGGCCTCGGCCATCGAGTGGCGTGCGCATCGCTCCGCGCTGCCGAGCCTGCGTCCCGCCGTCAACGCCACGGGTGTGGTTATCCATACCAACTTGGGTCGCGCCCCGCTCGCGGAATCAGCTGCCAAAGCCGTGGCCGAGGTCGCGCGCGGGTATAGCACGCTCGAGTACAGCGTCGACACCTGTTCGCGCGGGTCGCGCAAGGAGCACGCCGCGCAGCTGATCCGCTCACTCACCGGTGCCGAGGACGCGCTCGTGGTCAACAACAATGCCGCCGCGGTGCTGCTGGTGCTTGCCACCCATGCCGCGGGTAAAGAGGTCATCGTCAGCCGCGGCGAGCTTGTCGAGATTGGCGGCAGCTTCCGCATCCCCGATGTCATGGCGGCTTCGGGCGCCAAACTCGTCGAGGTCGGCGCCACCAACCGCACGCACCTGGCAGATTATGAGCAAGCCATCACACCCGATACGGCCATGATCCTCAAGGTCCATCCTTCCAACTATCGCATCGAGGGCTTTCACGAGGAGGTAGGCTCTCGGGAGCTTGCTGCTCTGGCCCACAAGCATGGCCTGCTGTTCTACGAGGACCAGGGGTCGGGCGCGCTGTTGCCCGACGACATCTTGGTGCGCGGCGGCGAAGAAACCACGCCGGCTTCGGTTTCGGCGGGGCTCGATATCGTGTCGTGCTCGGGTGATAAACTGCTCGGTGCCGCACAGGCGGGCATTATCATGGGCCGTCGCGATCTGGTCCAGGCCTGCGGGTCGCATCCGCTTATGCGTGCCCTGCGCCCGGGCAAGCTTGCACTGGCGGCGCTCGAGGCTACACTGCGCATTTACATGGACGGGGCGGATGTGGCCCATCGTGAGGTGCCGGTGCTCAACATGCTCACGCTTCCGCAGGCTCATCTGGAGCGTCGTGCCCGCAAGCTCCGCGATCGCATGGCCGCCGGGCTCGATAAGGCTGGCTGCCCGTGCGCCGTTCAGGTGGAGATCGTCGAGGAGTCGTCGACTCCCGGTGGTGGTTCGCTGCCTACCGTCGAGCTGCCCACCATGTGCGTGGCCGTCTGCCCGGTCGACGGGCGCCTGTCCGTCGACGCGCTCAAGCGCTCGCTTGTCCAGGACTTCGACACGCCGGTCGTCACGCGAACTTCGCACGATCGCATTTTGTTTGACGTCCGTACGCTTGTGGGCGACCGCGATATCGAGACGGCGGCATCGACGCTTGCCGCATGCGTTGAGAAGGCGATTGCTCGATGAGTGAGGTTCAGGCGCTGGTGGAGTGTCCCGTTATCGTTGGCACGGCGGGCCACGTCGACCACGGTAAGTCGGCGCTGATCGAGGCGCTGACCGGCAAGAATCCCGATCGCCTTGAGGTCGAGCGCCGTCGCGGTATGACCGTGGAGCTGGGCTTTGGCGAGCTGGCGCTGCCGAGCGGCAAGATCGTCGGCCTGGTCGACGTGCCGGGGCATGCCCATTATCTGCGCGCCATGGTGCAGGGTGCGACGGGCATCGACGTTGCCGTGCTGGTGGTCTCTGCCGTGGAGGGCGTGATGCCGCAGACGCGCGAGCACGTGCATGTGCTGGAGTTGCTGGGTGTAACGCATATGGTGGTCGCGCTGACCATGTGCGACCTGGCCGATGCCGAGATGACCGAGCTTGCCGAGCTCGATGTCGATGACTTTTTGTCGGGTACCGTGTTTGCAGGCGCGCCGATTGTGCCCGTGTCGTCTAAGACGGGCGAGGGGATCGACGGGCTGCTTGCGGTGCTCGACGAGCAGGTAAGTGCCTGCTGGGATGCCTGCCGCGACCGTGTCGAGCGGAGTGATGCCGCGCCGCGCCTGCCGATTGACCGCTGCTTTACGATCAAGGGCGCCGGTACCGTGGTGACGGGAACGTTGCACGATGCGCCGGTTGCGGTGGGCGACGAGCTGATGGCTTTGCCGTCGCGTACGGTCTGCCGTGTCCGCGGGATTCAGGTGCATGGCGATACGCCGCGCGCGCTGCCTGGGCAACGCGTGGCGCTCAACCTGGTTGGTGACGGTGTCGCGGCGCTTGACCGTGGCGAGATGCTGGGCGTGGCGGACCGCTTTGGTCAGACGTTGCGCTTTATGATGACGTTCACTTACTTGGGTCGCGAGGGGGCCAAGCCGCGTGTGCTCGAGTCGGGTGCGCGTGTGCACGTGATGGCGGGTACAGCCGAGGTTGTCGGCCGCATCATGCTTATGGAGGGCGAGGCCCCCATGGCGGTGGGCGAGACCCGTATTGTTCAGGTGCGCTTGGAAAACTCGCTGCCGCTGCGTGCCGGGGACCATGCTGTGGTGCTGTCCTATTCGCCCGTGATGCTTATTGGCGGCGGGCGTGTGCTGCTTTCGCGCTGCCGTCGCTCGCGCGAGCTCTCGGCGGGGGAGTGCACGCTGCTTGCAGCGCTTGAGACCGGCGATGCCGTCGCTGGTGTGGACGCGTGGCTAGCGCTGCAGACGTTGCCAGTCGCGGTCGCCGACGTCGCCGCGGCGCTCGATCTTGTTTCCGGTGAGGCCGATGCCGCGCTGAACGAGTTGGTGGCGCGAGGTGTTGTGCGCGAGCTTGCGGGCTCGGACGGTACGCTGTATGCGAATGCTGCCGTGCTCGATGCCGCCATGGACGTGCTGACGGCGACCCTGACTGCCATGCACGCGGCGGCGCCCAAGGAGACGGGCTTTACGCCCGGCGCCGTTGCCCATGCTGCGTGGCCTGCCGCTGATGAGGGCGTTGC
>CABVCF010000094.1 GCA_902496775.1 uncultured Collinsella sp. | reverse complement strand
TTGCAACGACGTCCGATAACATTGCCGAGTTTGCGGTGGCGGGCAGTTTTATCTTTGGCCAGCCGCTCAAGAGCATTGAGCATATCGATATCGACGAACTGAAATAGATATAAGGTCACCGACCAAAGGCTCACCTTAACCTTTTGCCGAAAGGATTTTTCTATGGAGTATATGCAGGTCAATCGTGCCAACGGCCGCGCCGCCGATGAGCTACGCCCCATCAAGCTTACTCGCGGCGTCATGAAGCACGCCCACGGTTCGTGCCTGGCCGAGTTTGGCGATACGCGCGTGCTGTGCGCTGCCACCATCGAGGAGGGCGTGCCGGGCTGGCGCAAGGGCGCCAAGGCCGGTTGGGTAACGGCGGAGTACGCCATGCTGCCGGCATCGACCGGCAAGCGCTGCAAGCGCGAGCACGCCAACCGCAAGGGTCGCTCCATGGAGATTGAGCGCCTCATCGGCCGTAGCCTGCGCACCGTCGTCAACATGAAGGCGCTTGGAGAGTACACCGTCACCGTCGACTGTGACGTGATTCAGGCAGACGGCGGCACGCGTACGGCGAGCATTACCGGCGCCTGGGTGGCGCTGCACGATGCCCTTGCCATGTGGGTCGAGGCGGGTAAGCTCGAGCGCATTCCGCTCACGGGCCAGGTCGCCGCGATTTCCATGGGCGTTGTCGACGGCAACACCCTGCTCGACCTGGATTATTCCGAGGACAGTCACGCCGAGGTCGACATGAACCTTGTCGCCACCGATACCGGTGAGATGATCGAGCTCCAGGGCACTGGCGAGCAGGCGCCCTTCGACCGCAAGCGCCTCAATTCCCTGCTCGATTTGGGCGACAAGGGCATTGCCGAGCTCATCGAGCTCCAGCGCCAAGCCCTCGCCTAACCTGCCAAAAAGGGATGTTAATTTTGACAGGTTTTATCTGCGGAAACGCCGGTAGATAAGGTTGATGCCACGTGAAAGGGGAGACGCCGAAGGACCTGTCCCTTTTACGTGACTTTACTATACAGACAAGGAGACCATTCATGGCACTTGAGAAGATCGACATCGACACCCTTGACCCGGCGTCGACCATCGTCGTGGCAACGGGCAACGCCCACAAGCTCACCGAGATCGAGACCATTTTGGGCAAGGTTATGCCCGAGGTTCGCTTTGTGGCACTCGGTCAGCTGGGCGATTTTGAGGACCCCGAGGAAAACGGCACGACGTTTTTGGAGAACGCCATCATCAAAGCGCAGGCTGCCGTCGAGGAGACGGGGCTCATGGCCATTGCCGACGATTCGGGCTTGGTCGTCGACGCGCTGGACGGTGGGCCCGGTGTGTATAGCGCGCGCTACGCGGGCGTTCACGGCGACGATGCCGCCAACAATGCCAAGCTGCTCGTGAATCTGGATGGCGTGGCAGACGAGGATCGCACCGCGCGCTTTATGAGCGTCGTCGCGCTCATCGACACGGACGGTTTGGTCACCTATGGTGAGGGCGCCTGCGAGGGCACTATCGCACACGAGGGCCGCGGCGATCACGGCTTTGGCTACGACCCGCTGTTCCTGCCGGTCGACACGCCGGGCAAGACCATGGCCGAGCTGACGGCGGACGAGAAGAACGCCATCAGCCATCGTTTCCACGCGCTCGAGCATCTGTCCGCCAAGCTGACGGGCGAGGAGTAGACCGTGCGTGCGGTGGTGCAGCGCGTGCTCAACGCCGGCGTGACGGTCGACGGCGAGTGCGTGGGCCGCATTGGACGCGGCTACCTGGTGCTGCTGGGTGTGGGCCATGGCGATACGCGTGCCGAGGCCGACAAGCTGTGGGGCAAGCTCCGCGGGCTGCGTATCAACGAGGACGAGAACGGCAAGACCAACTTGGCGCTTGCCGATGTCGACGGCGAGGTGCTCGTGGTGTCGCAGTTCACGCTGTTCGCCGACTGCCGCCACGGTCGCCGCCCATCGTTTACGGATGCCGGCGCCCCCGATGTCGCCAACGAGCTCTACGAGTACTTCCTGACGCTCGTTCGCCAAGATGTCGAACACGTGGCGCACGGAATCTTTGGCGCCGATATGAAAGTCGACTTGGTCAACGACGGCCCATTCACCATCGTCCTGGACACCGACAACCTTTAGGTTACGCGGTTTTACCAAACCGCGTAACAACTGGTCATGCGAGGTTGTCGTCTGGTACGTATTTGGGACGGGGCTTATTTAGCTACTTGCGTATGGCCACAACAGGGTGCTATAGTATTAGAGTTTTGTCTATCTTAGGGGTATTATCCCCTTTTTGAATTGCACCTTCTGGAGGCCCTGTTCATGGAAGAGATGGAAGTCAATCACGTCGACGACATCCACGAGAAGCTGACCGATATGGTGGGCGATCGCGTCAAGGTTAAGGCCAACATGGGCCGTACCCGCGTCGTCGAGCGCATGGGCACCATCAAGAGCGTCCACCCGGCCGTCTTCATTGTTGAGGTTGACGAGCGTCGCGGCCGCAAGTCGCGTCAGTCCTACCAGTACATCGATGTCCTCACCGGCCAGGTCGAGCTGTTCGACCCCGAGAGCGGCGAGCATATCTTTACCCCGCTCGGCAATCAGCTCGAGGAGCATTAACGGTGACCGATCGGTCCCTGACTCTTTCCGCGCCGGCAAAGATTAACCTCTACCTGGGGGTTCATACCGAGCGCGATGACCGCGGTTACCACAGGGTCGATTCCCTGATGGCAGCCGTCGGTCTTTCCGATACCGTGACGGTCACGCCGGCGCAGGCGCTGACCGTCCAGACGGTTTCGGCATCAGATTTTCCCATGCAAAAGAATACGGCGTATCGGGCTGCGGTTGCTATGGCCGAGCATTATGGTCGCGAGGCAAACATCTGCGTGACGATTGAGAAGCGCATTCCATTGTGCGCCGGCTTGGGCGGCCCCTCGACGGATGCGGCCGCGGTCATTGTCGCCTTGGCGGAGCTCTGGGGCATTGATCGCACCGACCCAGCGCTCGACGATATTGCGCGGGGCATTGGTGCCGACGTCCCGTTCTTTTTGCACGCGAGTCCTGCGTTCTACGTAGGTGGGGGAGACGTGCTGGCAACTGAGTATCCCACGCTGCCCGCGACGCCCGTCGTGCTGGTCAAGCCGCGCGAGGTGAGCGTTTCGACAATTGAAGCCTATCGACGTTTTGACGAGGCTCCGGTGCCTGCGGACAAGCCCGGCGCGATAGCTTCTGCCTTGCGTGCTGGTGATGCCGAGACGGCATATGCACTCATCCATAACAACCTAGGTGTCATTTCCGCACAGATGGAGTCGCAGATTCAAACGGTCCTCGACTGGCTGCGTAAACAGGACGGAACTGTTGCTGTAGATGTGTGCGGATCGGGTGCCTGCTCGTTTGCCATTTGCGACACCGCTGCCACGGCCGAAAGGCTTGCCGATGCTGCCCAGCAAAGTGGCTGGTGGGCCTGCGCGACTGAGCTTATTCCCAACACGGTTCAAATCGACGCGCCAAAGAAATAAAAATTTCTCTAGCACGCGGCGAAAATCTTTGTTACTATAGTCGAGCTAACGGGTTGTGGCTCAGTTTGGTAGAGCACTGCGTTCGGGACGCAGGGGTCGCTGGTTCAAATCCAGTCAACCCGACCAGAGCATGAGGAGGGACCGCTTCTTGCGGTCCCTTTTTTTAGCTAGTGTTGTGATACCGCGATACCCGCGGTATACTCATTCGAGCTTGTCTCGCTGTATTGTGGAGGTCTACATGTTTGGACTGAGGGCTCCTGAGCTCATCATTATTCTCGTCGTTGTCCTGATTATCTTCGGGCCCAAGAACCTGCCGAAGCTCGGCAAGTCCCTCGGCTCTACCGTCAAGAATATCCGCGAGGGTATGGAAGGCGACGATAAGGCCGAGACCAAGCAGGCCGAGGAGGTCGTGGTTGAGCAGTCCGAGGAGGACAAGGAGATCGCTGAGCTCGAGGCCAAGCTCGCTGCTGCCAAGAAGAAGCAGACAGAGGACAGCGACGCGGACGCAGAGTAGTCCCATCCCTTTGGGGTGAGCACCTGACCGGCTTGCCCGCAGGCTAGCCGGTCTTTTTCGTTTTGTTGACAGTTGATTGTTTGATCAGAGTTGGGGAGATATCCGTATGGACGCAAGCCAGATCGTACTGACCGCTGAGGGCCGCCAGAAGCTCGTCGAGGAGCTCGCTTGGCGTGAGGGCGATTACGCCAAGGAGATCGTCGAGGACATCAAGGAAGCCCGCGCGTTCGGCGACCTTTCGGAGAACTCCGAGTACGACGCCGCTAAGGACAAGCAGGCCCAGAACGCAGCTCGTATCGCCGAGATTCAGGCTATTCTCGCTAACGCCCAGGTTGCTGCCACCACGGGTGATCTGACCGTCTCCATCGGCTCCACCGTTTCGCTGATTGATCCCAACGGTGAGGTCATGGAAGTTACGCTCGTCGGTACCACCGAGACCAACTCGCTCGAGCACAAGATCTCCAACGAGTCTCCGGTCGGCCACGCCATCATCGGTCACGGCGAGGGCGACTCCGTCGAGGTCGTTACGCCTTCCGGCAAGACTCGCGTCTACACCATCGCCAAGATCGCACGCTAGACCACGGTCCCGCGTAAAGGTATGTTTTCGCTCCCTGGGACCGAATCCTGGGGAGCGTTTTAGTTTGAGGAGCTAACTTATGGCAGAAAACCAGAACGCCGCCGATCAGGCATCGACGCTCAACGACGAGCGCGCCACCCGCCTGGCCAAGCGCGCCGCCCTGTTCGAGGCGGGCCAGAACCCCTATCCCGAGCACTCTGAGCTTGAGGACTACGTCGCCGATATCGAGACTAAGTACGCCGAGCTTGCCGATGGCGAGGACACCGAGGACGTCGTGAAGATCGCCGGCCGTGTGGTCGCCAAGCGCGGTCAGGGCAAGATCATGTTCATCGTCGTGCGCGATGCGACTGCCGAGATTCAACTGTTCTGCCGCATCAACGACATGGACGAGGCCGCCTGGAACACGCTCAAGGCGCTCGACCTGGGCGATATCCTGGGCGTGGCCGGCGTAGTCGTGCGCACCAAGCGTGGCCAGCTTTCCGTTGCCCCCAAGAGCGCGACGCTGCTCTCCAAGGCCGTTCGCCCGCTGCCCGAGAAGTTCCACGGTCTCTCCGACAAGGAGACCCGCTATCGTCAGCGCTATGTCGACCTGATCGCCAACGACGACGTTCGCGAGACCTTCCGCAAGCGCTCGCAGATTCTCTCCACCTTCCGCCGCTTTATGGAGTCCGACGGCTACATGGAGGTCGAGACCCCCATTCTGCAGACTATCCAGGGCGGCGCTACGGCTAAGCCGTTCATCACGCACTTCAACGCGCTCGACCAGGAGTGCTACCTGCGCATTGCTACCGAGCTGCACCTCAAGCGCTGCATCGTCGGTGGCTTTGAGCGCGTGTTCGAGATCGGCCGCATCTTCCGCAACGAGGGCATGGACCTTACCCACAATCCCGAGTTCACCACGATGGAGGCCTACCGCGCCTTCTCCGATCTCGAGGGCATGAAGGCGCTCGCCCAGGGTGTCATTAAGGCCGCTAACAAGGCTATCGGCAACCCCGAGGTTATTGAGTACCAGGGCCAGACCATCGACCTGTCCGGCGAGTGGGCCAGTCGCTCCATGACCGATATCGTCTCTGACGTGATTGGTAAGCCGGTCACCATCGACACGCCGGGTGAGGAGCTCGCTGCCGCCGCACGTGAGAAGGGCCTGGAGATCAAGCCCGAGTGGACCGCCGGCAAGATCATCGCCGAGATCTATGACGAGCTGGGCGAGGACACCATCGTCAACCCCACCTTCGTGTGCGATTACCCCATCGAGGTTAGCCCGCTTGCCAAGCGCTTTGAGGATGACCCGCGCCTGACCCATCGCTTTGAGCTGGTCATCGCCGGCCACGAGTACGCCAACGCGTTCTCCGAGCTCAACGACCCGGTCGATCAGGCCGAGCGCTTCGCTGCCCAGATGGCCGAGAAGGCCGGCGGCGACGACGAGGCCATGGAGTACGACGAGGATTACGTGCGCGCCCTCGAGTACGGTATGCCTCCCGCGGGCGGCATCGGCATCGGTATCGACCGCGTGGTCATGCTGCTCACCAACCAGGCTTCCATCCGCGACGTGCTGCTGTTCCCGCACATGAAGCCCGAGAAGGGTTTCCAGTCCGGTGCCGCTGCTGCCAAGGCTGCCGAGGCCGGCAACACCGCGAGCCCCTTCGTCAAGCCGCTCAAGCCCACGGTTGATTATTCCAAGATTGCCGTTGAGCCGCTGTTTGAGGAGTTCGTCGACTTTGATACCTTCTCCAAGAGCGATTTCCGCGCCGTGAAGGTCAAGGCATGCGAGGCCGTCAAGAAGTCCAAGAAGCTGCTGAACTTTACGCTCGATGACGGTACCGGCACCGACCGTACCATTCTCTCCGGTATTCACGATTATTACGAGCCCGAGGACCTGGTCGGCAAGACCCTGCTCGCCATCACCAACCTGCCTCCGCGCAAGATGATGGGTATCCCCAGCTGCGGCATGCTCATCAGCGCCATCCACGAGGAGGAGGGCGAGGAGCGCCTCAACCTGATCCAGCTCGATGCCTCCATCCCTGCCGGCGCAAAGATGTACTAGGTGGTTACGCGGTTCTACGAACCGCGTAACGGCCCGACGCTGCGCCCTCAGGTTCCGCCGTTCTACCGAACGGCGGACCGGTCGACGCTGCGCGCCGCCCAGAGCGACAATTTGTCATTCAAAAGGC
>CABVCF010000093.1 GCA_902496775.1 uncultured Collinsella sp. | reverse complement strand
AACTGCGGGAGCGAGCCATCAGCTCAATGTGTTCGGCTGAGATCGGAAATCAACCTTCAGCCGGTCGCCGTGCGCTCAAAGGACGGCACCGCCGCCTATGGATCGCTCAAAGCATATGGTGACCCCAATCGCCGCGCCGAGGAGCGCAATGCCTGGGTTGAATACCTTGCCACGGAAAGCGACGATTCGATTTTGGGTCCCGAGGAAGTAGATATCCATGAGTAGCACCATCATCGACGAGACCGTCATCCTACGCTACCTGCTTGACGACGACGAAGTTCTGTCACCGCGCGCCGCCAAGGTCATCGCCACGCGCACCGCTCGCGTCTACCCCGAGATCATCACGCGCGTCGTGGTCACGCTGCGCGACGTCTATAAGGTTCCCCGCGCTGAGATTGCTACGGCCATGAGAAGGCTGCTCGATGACGTCATGGTCGACGAGCCCGCCGTTGTCGCCCTTGCCGTCAAACTCTTTGGCAAGACCCATATGGACTTTACCGACTGCCTCCTCGCAGCCCGAACCGCCATCTACAACGATGATGTCGTGAGCTTTGGCAAGCCCATCATCCAAGGCATGATCGATTACCGCCGCAAGCGCCAAACCGCCGCCGATGCTCGCGACCGTGCCGCCGAAGCCCGCAGCCGAAGCACCGACTCCACCATCGACAAGCTCCGCCACCGCCCCCGCAGCTAACCGGCAGGCAACGGCATCGCCCGCCTCTCAGCCCCATCCCCTCCTAAGTTGCGGTGAAATAGTTCCTGGATTTAGGCTTATTCGAGCTTTTCAAGAACTATTTCACCGCAACTTTCTGTAAGGGTGGTTTTTAGTGCCACCGAGGGGCACTAATCAACCGTTTGCCGATATGTTTAGCTCTGGCTCATGGCTCTGACCTGCCCCGTCAAGCTTTTGGTCAGTTCATGGCAAGGTCTGGCGGACCAAATATGGGATAGCGTAGTGTCATTCACTCCCCCCTCGAGACCATGGGGTCGAAAATGAGTCATGATAAACGCTGTTCCAAACCGCAAGCAGAGCTGTTCTTCCGGTTATTCGAGGCCCATCATGGCGGGCACCTGTTTGTAGCTACCAAAAAATGGGACGAACGCTGTGCCTACGCGCTCATGCAAAAAGAGATGATTATTCGACTCTACAACCATGTCTACGCTGATCCCGCGTATTGGAATGACCTCGGCGTCGAAGATCGCATCTTTCAATTGGCATCCGCTATTGCGGTCGTTGAACCGGCTGCCGTGTTTTGTGGAGCAACGGCGGCGCTGCTCTATGGCATCGGTTCTGCATATTCGCTTCTCGACAAGGTGCAAGTGCTGCTACCGCGTTCCACCAGACGCGATATGTACGAATTCGTTGAATACCGACGCTGGCGACCGGGCGACGTATGGCAGCTCGGCCCGTTTACGCTAACGGATCCATATCGCACGGTGGTCGACATCGCCCGAACGAGCGCTTTTCGATATGCACTAGGCTATGTCGACGGGTTGGCTCGTGAGTACGGTGTCGAGCGTGAAGAATTGCGTGCATATGCACAAGCGAACTGCCGCGGATTGCACGGCATCGCGCGCGCATTTGACGTTTTTGAACACATGGATGGCAGGTCGGATAACGGTGGAGAATCCGAAGCACGAGCGGCAATGATTATGGCAGGAGTTGCCGCTCCCGAACTTCAGGTTGAAATCACTCGGCCGGGAAACGCCGGCTATTATTTGGCAGATTACGGCTGGCAGATGCCAAACGGCTCTTGGATGCTGGCTGAGCTGCATGGACTGGGCAAGTTTGAGGGCGATGCCCAAAATGATCCGGAACATACTGCGGCAAAAACCTATCGAGCTGCCCTCGTGCGCGACGCGAACCTGCGTGCTATGGGCCACAACGTCATTCATTTCAAGCTCTTAGACACCTACGATGTCAAAGCGTTCGGCTCCATGATGCGCGGCTACGGTATACCGACCACAAAACCCTACGCAGACTCCTGACCGGCCGCCCTCATCTTCTCGACAAAAGAACCCATCATCGACCCAGCCCGCTCGGTCTCAATAAGTTGCGGTGAAATAGTTCCTGGATAACAGCTGTTGCGGCTAATCCAGGAACTATTTCACCGCAACTTAGGAGGGGATGTGGGGTCCCCGGCATGTATATGAAAACAGCTCTGGTCCCAAAAGGAACCAGAGCCGTTCGTCTATCTAATGGAGCGGGCGACGGGAATCGAACCCGCGTCATCAGCTTGGAAGGCTGGGGTTCTACCATTGAACTACGCCCGCAAGATATGGTCGGGACGACAGGATTTGAACCTGCGACATCCTGCTCCCAAAGCAGGCGCGCTACCAAACTGCGCCACGTCCCGAAGGTGTTGAGCAGCTAAGGTCTAGACCTTGCGTATCCCAAAGCGAAGGAAATTATAGGGGAGACTCCCCGCCTGTGCAAGCGCAGAAACCCTAGCTCCTCGAATGTGCGACAAACTGGCTATGAACCAGACCAATCACAAACGCGACCACAGCAACCGGCGCCCACGCAGCGCCGATATCTGCCAGCGGCAACGCATCAAACGGCAGCCACGCGCCAGCAAAGAACGCATCGCGGACCGAAGTGATTACGCTCTGTACCGCGACAACGCCGCCGACCCAGACCCACACCTGCGGGTGCGCGTCGCAAAAGCCGTGTACCAAACCCATCAGCACCAGCACGATGGCGACGGGATACAAGGCGTTGAGCATGGGCACCGAGAACATAAGGATCACGTCGAGGCCCACGTTGGAGAGCACGCACGAAAACGCTGCGAACACAAAGGCGAGAATCGCAAAGGGACGGCGCATGGCCTCCTCGGAGGCCTCCGCTCCCCCTTCAACCACATACGTCTCGCAGAAGTAACGCGAGCAGCAGCTGATGAGGCCGATGCACACGTTCATACAGGCTAGGAAGAAAATCGCAAAGACGATAACCGTGCCGACAAGGCCAAAGTGCATGGAGGCAGAGCGGGCAAGGATGGCGGCGCCATTGGTGGCATCGGGCATCACGGTGCTGAGCTGCGTGCCGGCAAGCGCCAGGCCGCAGTAAATGACGGCCATGAGTGCGCCGGCGATCACACCGGAGCGCGAAATCTCAAAGGCCACGCGCTTGTCATCAGTAACGCCCAGCTCGTGGATGGTCTCGGCGATGATGATGCCGAAGGCGAGCGACGCGAGCAGGTCCATGGTCTGGTAACCGGTCAAAAAGCCCTGCACGGCGGCGCCTGCATCGTAGGGAGCCTGAGGCGCGGCAGCCGGTCCCAGCGGCGAGATCACGGCAGCACCCACGACCAGCACGATGAGCGCAATGAGCGCGGGGCCCGTAATGCGGCCGAGTACGCGTGTGATGACACCCGGGCGCAGCGTGAGCGCAAACGCGACGACGAAGAACCCGATGGCAAACACCAGACGTGCCGTGCCAAGCGAAACGCTCTCAGGTAGCAGCGGCACCAGCATTTCGAACGCCGTAGAGCTTGTGCGCGGAATGGCCAGGCACGGGCCGATGGCCAGGTAGACCGCCGCGACAAAGAACTCGCCAAACTTGGGATGCACGCGGCCGGCAAGCTCACGCGCCGTGCCGGCAAGCGCCACGGCGATAAAGCCCATGACGGGCAGGCCGATGGCGGCAATCAAAAAGCCAACCATGGCAAGCGGTGTGGCCGTGCCGGCCTGGAGCGCCAGCAACGGCGGAATGATGAGGTTACCGGCGCCAAAGAGCATCGAGAACAGGGCGATGCCGACGGTAACGACATGGTCGGAGCGCAGACCGCGCGGTGCGGATGAGGCCATAGGCACACCTTTCGGGTCGAAACAAAAACGGGACGGGCAAAAACGCCCGTCCCGCAAGTATATACGCTCTAGCAGGCTAAATCGCGCAAAGCGTCAATCGCGGTGTCGACTTCCTCGTCCGTGTTGAAATACCCAAACGAGAAGCGAACGACACCCTGACGCTCGGTCCCCAGCGCACGGTGCATGAGCGGGGCGCAATGGGCGCCGGGGCGCGTCGCAATCCCCCACCCTTGCATGAGCGCGTCCGAGATCTCGGCCGAATCGATATCACCCACGTTGAGCGACACAATCGCAGAGCGCGTCGGCTGGTCAAACGCACCGTAGAGCTTAATCCCTGGAATCTCGCGAACACCGGCGAGGAAGCGCTCTGCAAGCGAGCGCTCATGTGCCGCAATCGCCTCGACCCCGCCTTGTGCCTCGATAAAGTCGAGACCGGCAGAAAGTCCAGCGATGCCGTGACCGTTGAGCGTGCCCGCCTCAAGGCGCGTGGGCCACTCAAGCGGCTGCAGTGGGTCGAAGCTGTGCACGCCCGTGCCGCCCATGGCCCACGGAGCCACGTCAATGCCCTCTGCCACGGCCAGGCCGCCGGTCCCCTGCGGACCCATGAGCCCCTTGTGGCCGGTAAAGCACACGACGTCGAGTCCCATGGCATCCATGTCAATCTTCGCAGTGCCGGCAGACTGCGAGGCGTCGACGATCGCAAGCGCGCCTGCCGCATGGGCCATGGCGGCCACGCGCGCAATGTCGACCTCATTGCCGGTCACATTGGAGGCGTGCGTCACCACCACGGCACGCGTGCCCGGCGTGACCAGCTGCTCGAGCTCGTCATAATCGAGAACGCCGTCCGCATCGCAACCCGCATGCTCAACCGTCACCCCCTGCTCCGCCGCCAAGCGATTGAGCGGACGTAGCACCGAGTTGTGCTCAAGCACCGTCGTAACCACGCGGTCGCCGGGGCAAACCACCCCGTTGATGGCGGTGTTGAGCGCCGCGGTGGAGTTGGGCGTAAAGCACGCATGGTCCGCCCTCGGGCAACCCAAAAGGCGCGCGAGTTTGGCACGGCAAGTGTGAATCGTACGAGCGGCATCGAGGGCACCCGACGTGGCGCCGCGCCCGGCATTGCCAAGCGAGCACATCGCCTGCGTCACGGCATCGATGACCGTCTGCGGCTTGTGCATGGTCGTCGCCGCGTTATCCAGGTAGATCATCGCACGACCTCCCACATATCAATCACGGTATAGCCCTCGGTGGGGACGCCCGCCGCGGTGAGTTCTCCGCGCAGCAGCTCCTCATCGGCAGGCAACGCCTTCCACGCCAAACCGCAGCCGGCAGCGACCTCCCCGGGCACGGGAATCGTTCGCCCGGGAAGGCCGCGCTCGATGCACAGGGACTCGCAACCCATGGCGGCCGCCGTGGTGGGAAACGTGATGACAAGCGCCGGGCGCTTCTCCCTCATGGCAACACCAACCAATACGCTACGGGCGCACGACGCGCACGGCCTGCTCCATCTTCTCCACGATCACGTACATGTTGGTGACCTCGCCCACCGCAAGCTGGTCTTTAATGCCATAGTGGTCGAGGCAGGTACCGCAGGTAAGGATCTCGACACCCTGCTCGGCCAGGCCATTCAGATCATCGAGCACCGGAGAGCCCTCGACGGTGAGCTTGGCGCCGCCGTTGTAGAACAGCATGGTCGCGGGCAGCTCCTCCTGCTGCGTCACGGCAAAGATGAAGGCCTTCATGAGCTTGTGGCCCAGCTCGTCGTCGCCACGGCCCATGCAATCGGTGTAGACGGAAATGACGAGTTTGCCCTTGCTGGCGCTGGCACCACAGAAGGCAGCGCCATCCTGCTCGGGATCGGCCACGGCAACGGCGCCAGAAGTCGCGACGGTCACGTGCCACTCGGCGTCCGAGATCTTCTCGACCGAAGCCGTGCAGCCCTTCTCCTGCGCCATCTTGGAGATGTTCTTGACGGCGGTCTCGTTATCGACCGAGGTCACCACGGCACCCTCGCCATCGAGCTGTTTGAGCGCCTTAAGCGTCTTGACGACGGGCAGCGGGCAGGCATCGCCCATGGCATTGACTTCAATCTTGGTAGACATAGCAAATTCCTTTCGAAAGAACCGTTCTAGAAAACGGCAAACAGTTACATAAACGTTCGGGCTAGCGAACAACGCGGACGGCAGGACCGCCCAGCTCCGCCTCGCACACGCGCCCGACGACGGCCGCGATGCGCCCCTCGGCATCCAGGCGACGCGCAAGCTCATCCACATCCTTCGCGGGCGCCGCAATAAGCAAACCACCCGAAGTCTGCGGATCGTACAGCGCATCCAACATGCCCGGCTCCAGGTCATCGTCAGCCGTCACGCGCGGGCCAAAGAAGTCCTGGTTGCGGTAGGAGCCCGCGGGGATAATGCCCAGACGCGCCATGTCGAGCACCTGGTCAAAGAGCGGCACCGCCCCCGACGCAAGTTCAATCTGCACGCCCGAGCCCTCGGCCATCTCGCACGCATGCCCGATAAGGCCAAAGCCCGTAATGTCGGTGCAGCCGTGAAGTTCGAGCCCCTCGGCCAGACGAATCGGCGCCTCGTTGAGGGTGCGCATCGAGTCAAACATGGCTGCGGCCTCGTCCTGCTCGATGAGCTCGCCCTTAATGGCCGTAGTGATAATGCCCGAGCCGATCGCCTTGGTCAGCAGCAACGCATCGCCCACGCGAGCACCGCTGTTGGCGAGCATGCGGTCGAGCGCGACAAACCCGCTCACGGACAGGCCGTACTTGGGCTCGTCGTCGTTGATGGTGTGACCGCCCGCGATGGAGCAACCCGCCTCGACACACTTGTCGGCGCCGCCCGCCAGAATCTGGCCGGCAACCTCGACGCCCAGGCAGCTCGGAATGCACAGCAGGTTCATGGCATGGCTCGGCCGCCCGCCCATGGCGTAGATATCCGACAGCGAG
>CABVCF010000092.1 GCA_902496775.1 uncultured Collinsella sp. | reverse complement strand
CCCGAGCTCACCACGACCAGGCGCCAGCCGAGCTTGCGCAGGGCTGCGGCCTGATCGGCAAGCCCGCCGATAAAGGAGCGGTTGACCTTACCGTCGGCGCCCACCACCGTGGACGAACCGATCTTTACCACCATCGTTTTATAAGAAGTCGTCATACGTCAAACCAATCGACTGTTCAGCGAACGGGCGAACGGGCAAGCGAGAAAAATGATCCGTTTTCCTCCGTCGCATGCGGATCATTTTGCCCAGGGGAAAGCCGAGGCCGCGGCCATGTTCTTGCGCACGAGCTCGTCGCGCACCTGAGCCAGGCCCTGCTCCATGCCCACCACATAGGTCTGCGGGTACAGGAAGCGCTTGAAAGCCGCATCCAGATGATCGAGCGCCCAAACACAGCGCTCGCGCGCGTCCTGGATGCCCTCACGCGAAGCCACTGCACTGCCATCGCGCACGATCGGCACCAGCAGCTCGCGATACTCAAGTTCGGACACGTCGGTCACCAGGGCGGCATCATTCACGGCCACGAGGGTATTGC
Organism: uncultured Collinsella sp.; assembly: GCA_902496775.1. Lineage (GTDB taxonomy): Bacteria > Actinomycetota > Coriobacteriia > Coriobacteriales > Coriobacteriaceae > Collinsella. The sequence goes on along the minus strand of CABVCF010000092.1, from coordinate 6,338 downwards.
CGCGCGCGGCGCCCTCCCCCGCCAGATGGTCCTCGTCATAGATCATGTCGCAGACCGGGCCGCCAAAGCCGTCGTAATAACGGCGCACGCGCTGCACGCCCGGGATCGTGCGCTTGTAGGGCTGCTCGGAGAGCTTGACCACCGGCGTCCACGGGTCGGCCTCGCTCGCACGGCGGGCGGAAAGCTTGTACACGCCGCCCAGCGCCGGCTGGTCGTAGCAGGTCGCGAGCTTGGTGCCCACGCCAAAGCTATCGATGGGCGCGCCCTGGTCGAGCAGCGACTGAATCGTGTACTCGTCCAGGTCGTTGGACACCGAGATACCCACATAGGGCAGGCCCTCGGCATCAAAACGGCCGCGAACATACTTGGAGAGCTTGGCAAGGTCGCCGGAGTCGATGCGAATAGCCGACAGGCGCTCGCCCGCCGCTTCCATCTCCTTGGCAACCGTAATGGCATGTTCACAGCCCTCGCGCACGTCATAGGTGTCGATGAGCAGCGTACAGTTCTTGGGGCTCGACTTGGCAAAGGCGCGGAAGGCCTCGAGCTCGGAATCGAAGCTCATCACCCAGCTGTGAGCATGCGTGCCAAAGACGGGAATACCGTAGCGGCGGCCGGCGAGCACATTGGACGTAGAGGAGCAGCCGGCAACGTAGCTCGCGCGCGCAACGGCCAGGCCGCCATCGGGACCCTGGGCTCGGCGCAGGCCAAACTCCGCCACGGGGCGACCGTCGGCGGCGAGCACCACGCGCGCCGTCTTGGTGGCGACAAGCGTCTGGAACCCGACGATGTTGAGCAGCGCCGTCTCGAGCAGCTGGCACTCCAGCGCGGGGCCGGTGACGCGCACCATGGGCTCGCGTGGAAAGACGAGCTCGCCCTCGGGGACGGCGTCGATATTTACATGCGCACGAAAATCGCGCAGGTAGTCGAGGAATGCGGACTTGAACATCGCGCCGCCGGCCGGGGCCTGGAGCGAGGCGAGGTAGTCGATATCCTCGGGCGTAAAGCGCAGATTCTCGACTAGCTCGGGCAGCTCGGCGGTGCCGCACATGACGGCATAGGCGCTGCCAAAGGGATGGTCGCGGTAAAACGCGGTAAAACAACCCTGCTCATTGGCCTTGCCGCTCTCCCACAGGCCCTGGGCCATAGTGAGTTCGTACAGATCGGTGAGCATTGCGATGTCGGTGGGATGAGAGATATCGGTCAAAGCCATGGGGCGACCTTTCGGATGTGTGGTGCAGAATTTGAGGGTTGGACGAGAGCAGAGCATGCGGACATGACGCCCGATGCAAATCGGTTAGAGCAGGCCCATGCTGGTCAGGATCGTGTAGCCCATAAAGATGACAAACGCGATGAGGGCAAGGACAATGATGATTTTTTGAGCCGGCGCCATGCCAGGAATCTCGTTCTCGCCCGTAGGTTCCTTGGAGGTAACCATGCGCTGGGCAAAGGTCATCTCGTCACGGCTCGGCTTGGGCTCGACGGACTTGGGACGAGCGGCTATTTTGGGCTGAGGTTTGGGTGCGGCGGGTGCGGACTTCGCAGCGGCAGGCTGGGGCGCAGGCGCGGGCTTGGGCGCGGGCGCAGGCCCGGATGCAACCTTCGCAGCGACCTCCTCGGCCTTCGCACGCTCGGCGCGCAGGGCAGCCAGCTCCTCACGCTCGCGACGGGCCTCTTCCCGAGCCTCGCGGCGGGCCTTCTCAGCGCGGAGCTCTTCCAACTCAGCGCGCTCCTCGTCGGACAATGGTTGGGACTCAAGCTCGGCCATGGTATAGCCCTTTCTTTTAAAAAAAGCCGCCGACACAATGTCAGCGGCTTATCAAATCCAAGGGTGGAGACGAAGGGAGTCGAACCCTCGGCCTCTGCCATGCGACGGCAGCGCTCTCCCAACTGAGCTACGTCCCCAGGACAAGTCGATATTTTACCTACGGCTCGCCAACTGTCAACGCCCAATAACCAGTCTTTTTGGGGCGCGGCTATTTTGGCAACTTTTCGAACAGGCGATCCTCTCGATGATTTTTTATCCCCGTCCCAGAAAAATCATCGACGAACGCACTACTTTGCGCTGGTAAGAACACCGGTGGTGTCGAAGGCCGGGGTGAAGCTCTCGTCTACCGCGCCGCCCTCTTGCCAGAACATCGTCGTAAAACCCAGGTCGTCGGCATGGTCGAGCACCTGCTCGTACTCCTCACGCGTCACGGCGCGCGCCAACTCGCCGCCCTGCTCGCGCATGAGCGCATTGGGCGTGTACTGGTTCATAACCGAGATCGGCACGTCGCCCACCGTCTGCCACACCAGGTCCAGCACGCGACACGAATCGTCTGCATGCCCCGGAAGCACCAGGTGACGCACGATCATGCCACGCTTCATAAGCCCGTCCTCGTCCATCAGCTCTCCCCCACGGCGATCGATCTCGCGCGCCATCTGGGCCAGACCCGACACGGCCACACGCGGGTAATCCTTTATATGAGAGAGCGACTGCGCAAGCCCGGCATCGGCATATTTAAAGTCGGTAAGCCACACATCGACCAGGTCGCCCAGCGCCGCCACGGCACTCGCGCGCTCGTAACCGCTCGTGTTGTAGACGATTGGGATGACCAGCCCGCGCGTCCGTGCCGCGGCAATCGCAGCCGGCAGCAGGTGCGCGTAGTGCGTCGCCGTCACCAAATTAATATTGCTGGCACCCTGGTCCTGCAGTTCCAGCATAATCTCGACCAGGCGCTCAGGCGAAATCTCAAGGCCAAAATTGCCGGTCGAGATCTCGTGGTTCTGGCAGTAGATACATTTAAGCGAGCAGCCGCTAAAGAAGATCGTGCCCGAACCAGCCTCGCCCGAGATAGGCGGCTCCTCCCACATATGAAGCGCGGCGCGGGCCACCTTGAGCGTGTCGTTAGCACCGCAGACGCCGTGCGCGCCCTCATCGCGCGCCGCACCGCAACGGCGCGGACACAAATGGCAGGCGGGCGAAAAAAGTTCGGTCAACGACGTCGGCATAAAACCATGCTCCAAAACAACGATTCAGCAGCTCAAACGCAAAAGGACCAACCGCACAGACGGCTCGGGCCCAAGGCGCCGTAATCGTCCGACACGATTTTTGTAATGTCAAGACTGGAATCGATAAAGTGCCGCTTTATGATGTAGGTATTCCGCCCCCCGCGGAGCAACTGGGTGAACCGTCGCGTTTATTTAGGGAGCCCACACAGTCGTACCTAGTACAGGTATCCTTCGTTGTTAAGGACGCTGGAACAGTCGATGAGGGCACCCACCTGTTTTAGGTGGGTTCATTTTCGTAACGTGGGGGGTGGTTTTCTTTTGCCGAAAATTGCCATTACAATCCATATGGATCCACGCCGGCATCCCGACAAGCCATCGACAACATCCCAATATCTGGTAAGCGCGTGATTATCGCTGCGTGCAATTCCATGCACCCCCCTTGGTCGAGTATCATGGTTCGGCTATGCCCTTTGCGTATGGCGTTCTTCTGACCTTTTCCTTCGACGCTTGGCGGTTTTTAGATTCATGGCTTCATCCCCGAGCTACATACCGTACCTATGCGTGGCAGCGGCGGCCTTTATCACGACCTTCCTCACGGTACCCCTGGTCAAGCGCCTGGCAATCAAGCTCGACGCCGTCGACTATCCTTCTAAGCGCCGCATCAACACCAAGCCCATCCCGCGTTTGGGCGGAACGGCGGTGTTTTTGGGCCTGGTCGTCGCCTGCACTGTGCAAATCCTAGGCACCTGGTACCTGGGTTGGCCGCCCGTTTTGGTGCCCCACCCCCGTCTGCACATCAGCTACCCCATACTTGCGCTTTCTTTTACCGTTATCTTTGCGACCGGCGCTATCGACGACGTCTTCCAGCTCACGCCCAAGCAAAAGCTGGCCGGACAGGTCCTCGCCGCGCTTATCGCCTGCATGGGCGGCCTGCGGATCGGCGTCATCGTCAACCCGTTTGCTCCCGGCGAGATCATGCTCGGATGGCTCGCCTACCCCATCACCGTAATCTATCTGGTGGCATTCACCAACATCATTAACCTCATCGACGGCCTCGACGGCTTGGCCACGGGCATCTGCGGCATCGCATCGTTCACCATGTTTTCGATGGCTGTTCTCTCGGGCCGCATCGACGCCGCCGCGCTCTCCATTGCGCTCTTTGGCGCCTGTCTGGCCTTTTTGCGCTACAACTTCAACCCCGCAAGCATCTTCTTGGGCGACTCGGGGTCGTTGCTTCTGGGCTTTGCGCTGGGCTCCATCTCGCTGCTCAACGTGAGCCGCACCGCCGCACTCACCTCGCTTATCATCCCGCTCATCGTTGCCGGCGTGCCCATCATCGACACGTTTAGCGCCATTGTGCGCCGCAAGCGCGCCCACATTAGCATCGGGCAGGCCGACAAGGGCCACATCCACCACCGGCTGATCCAAGAAGGCTACAACCAAAAACAGGCCGTGCTGCTCATCTATGCCTGGTGCATCATGCTTTCGGCCGGCGCCGCCGCGATTAACCAGGTCGAGGTGCCCATGCGCGTGCTCATCTTTACCGTGCTCGCCATTGGCTCGGCGGCCTTCGCCAAGCATCTACATCTATTTGAGCCCGTGCTGCTCCACCATTACAACAAGCGCACGCACGAAGATGAGCTGGTCACCCCCGACGACCCCGCTTTTAAGCAGGAGGAGCAGGCAGCCGAGGAGCGCAAAGAAGAGCGCCACCACAAGCTCTAGGGCAAGCTGCCAAGGATGTGCCAAGGCACCGTTGGCCAAGCGCAGCCGCGCCGCACCCATCGTACAAGCCACCCCTCTCCCGCCCCTCGCCTACTTACGCCCCGCCCCTCCAATAAACACGTTATCATCTTGACCCATGAACATACGTTAGGAGCAATCATGCCAAACGAGAACAGCTACGAAGTCGCGCTGCAAAAGAGCAACGCCATTCGCGAGGGCTTGGCCAATACGCCCGAGAAGTTCACCATGCTCACCGGCGACCGCCCCACCGGCCGTCTGCACCTGGGCCACTACTTCGGTACCCTTAAGGGCCGTGTTGAGCTGCAGAACATGGGCGCCAAGACCAACGTGCTCATCGCCGACTACCAGGTCATCACCGACCGCGACACGACCGAACACATCCAGGACAACGTGTACAACATGGTCATGGACTACCTTGCCTGCGGTATCGACCCCGACAAGACCATGATCTACGCGCACTCCGCTGTGCCCGCAGCCAACCAGCTCATGCTGCCGTTCCTGTCGCTGGTCTCCGAGGCCGAGCTGGCGCGCAACCCCACGGTCAAGGCCGAAATGGAGGCCTCGGGCCACGAGCTCACCGGCCTTCTGCTCACCTACCCGGTGCACCAGGCCTGCGACATCCTGTTCTGCAAGGGCAACGTGGTGCCCGTCGGTCGCGACCAGCTACCGCACATCGAGCTTACCCGCACCATCGCCCGCCGCTTTAACAACCGCTACGGCAAGGTGTTCCCCGAGGTCGATGCGCTGCTGTCCGAGACCCCGCTGCTGCCGGGCCTGGACGGTCGCAAGATGAGCAAGAGCTATGGCAACGCCATCAATATTTCGATGACCGCCGAGGAGACGGCCAAACGCATCAAGAAGAGCCAGACCGACTCCGAGCGCATGATCACATTCGATCCCGAGAACCGCCCCGGCGTGTCTGGCCTGCTTTCGACAGCCGCCATCTGCACCGGTCGCTCCGAGGTCGAGATTGCCGAGGAGATTGGCATGGGCGGCTCCGGCCAGCTCAAGAAGTACGTGACCGAGGCCGTCAACGAGTACTTCGCACCGATCCGCGAGCGTCGCCAGCGCTACGAGAACGATCTGGACTATGTGAAGGACGTCCTGCACGAGGGCAACCGTCGCGCCAACGAGATCGCCGATCAGACCCTGGCAGAGGTTCAGGACGCCATGGGCATGGTGTACTAGACCGATCTGCCAGCTTGAGCTTTCGATTGCTTTAGGGCGGGCGCTGCGGCGTTCGCCTCATTTTGGAGCCGGACCGCTTCGGCTCCGTCCATCGCACTCCCCCGACAAACGGGAACAGGCCCGCCGGCAGCTAGTTGCCAGCGGGCCTGTTCCCGAAGTACACCGTTGAATCGCACAGAGGGGAGGAATGCGAATCAAACTCAACAGGGCAGGCTTTTTCATCGCCTATTGCCTGCTCCGTTGCTGAATACAATATAGTTCACCGTGGTTTACTTTGCAGCATCAATATTCGCCGCCATAGCTTCTCCATAAGTTAGCCACGGTAAACCTGCAACAGAAAACCACCACAAAGGGGACAGTGAACTGCGCCCCGAAACTTGGACTGAATAAATAGCGACTACGCCGCAAGGGCC
>CABVCF010000091.1 GCA_902496775.1 uncultured Collinsella sp. | reverse complement strand
AACTGCGGGAGCGAGCCATCAGCTCAATGTGTTCGGCTGAGATCGGAAATCAACCACGACTAGTCAAAAGGGACAATCTTTGGTTTAACACCCACAAATCTGACTGCCTCCGCCAAAACTATGACGGTTTACTACGATGAATCGCTCAACCGCGACCACTCCGAAACTTGTTGAACTAAAACCGCAGGTAGATGCCTTGCACTTTTTTGCGAAAAGCCGGCGTGGTTGGAATTTCTCATTTCATCGTAGTAAACCGGCATAGTTTCGTATTTCCAGCAGTTCCAAATTCGTCAATACGTCGGCGTTTGCAAAAAGCCCGACCTCCGTGGGAGATCGGGCTTTCAAGGCTCAGTTAAACCAAACTTGCGCAGTCAAATGACTCGCAGATTACATCTGCTCGGGCGCGGAAACGCCAACGAGGGTGAGCACCAGGGCGAGCGCCACGCGGACGGCATCGCAAGCGGCCAGACGGGCACGCGAAAGCTCGGGGTCGACGGGACGGCCCTCGCTCGGCAGCACCTGGCAGGCAGCGTAGAAGCTGTGGAAGTCGCCGGCAAGCTCCTCGGCAAAGTGCGTCAGACGGAACGGGGCGCGGTCGCGAGCGCAGCTGGCAATCAGGTCGGTGAGCTCGTTGAGCTTGCGCGAAAGGGCGAGCTCGGTCGGGTCGGTCAGCAGCGAGTAATCGACGTTCTCACCGATGGCCTTGGCGGCGACGGCCTTCATGCCCATCTCGTCAGCCTGCTCGGGCGTAACGTCAGCGGCACGGCGCAGGATGGAGCACACGCGGGCGTGAGCGTACTGCACGTAGTACACCGGGTTGGAGTTGTCGCGCTTCTTGACGGCCTCAATATCGAAGTCGACCATCTGGTTGGAGCTCTTGGAGATGAGGGTGTAACGGGCAGCGTCGGAGCCGACCTCGTCGACGAGCTCCTGCAGGGTCACCATGGTGCCCTTACGCTTGGACATACGGACGGGCTTGCCGTTGCGCAGCAGGTTGACGAGCTGGCCCAGCAGAACCTCAAACTTGCCGGGGTAACCCAAGGCATCGCAGACGCAGCGGACGCGCTCGATGTAGCCGTGGTGGTCGGCACCCCAGATGTCGATGACGTGGTCGACGCGCTGGAACTTATCCCAGTGATAGGCAACGTCGGAGGCGAAGTAGGTGTACTCGCCGTCGGACTTGATCAGGACGCGGTCCTTGTCATCGCCCAGGTCGGTGGAGCGGAACCACAGGGCGCCGTCCTTGGTGTAGAGATAGCCCATCTTGTCGAGCTTCTCAAAAGCGCGGTCGACGGCAGAGGTGCCGGCGGTCTCGCCCTCGGTGTCCTTCACGTACAGCGAGCGCTCGGAGAACCAACGATCGAAGTCGCAATTGACGGCGTGGCAGAGGTCGCGCATGTTGTCGACCATCTTCACATAGCCGCGCTCACGGAAGCTCTCCATGCGCTCCTGCGGATCGGCGTTGACCCACTTGTCGCCGTCGGTACGCCAGAACTCGGCAGCCTCGTCGATGATGTAGTCGCCGCCGTAGGAGTCCTTGCCCAGAGTCTCGGCAAAGTTGTCCTGATACGGATGGGTCTCGGGGTGCTCGTCGTTCTCGTCGGCAACAAAGGCGTCGCGGTCTGCGATCAGCAGCTTGTGAGCCTCGTCGATATCCACGCCCTGCTTGGCAATGATGTCGGCAAGCTGCATATAGCGCGTGCTGATGGAGTTGCCGAAGGTGTTCATCTGAGAGCCGTGGTCGTTGATGTAGAACTCACGCTGGATGTCGTAACCGGCGTGGTCCATAACGCGGCAGAGCGAGTCGCCCAGCGCGGCCCAGCGGCCGTGGCCGATGTGCATGGGGCCGACGGGGTTGGCGGAAACGAACTCGACCTGGGTCTTCAGGCCACCACCGACGTTGGACTTAGCGAAGTCCATGCCCTTCTCGCGAGCCTCGCCAAAGATGGCATTCTTGACGGCAACGGAGAGGTAGAAGTTGATGAAGCCGGGGCCTGCGATCTCGACCTTCTCGATCGCGGGGTCCTCGGGCATATGGGCAACGATGGCCTCGGCGATCTTGCGCGGGGCGCAGTGGGCCAGCTTGGCGGACTTCAGGGCCATGGTAGAGGTCCACTCGCCATGAGAAGTGTCAGCCGGTCGCTCGATAGCGCAATCGTCAAGTTCAAATGCGGAAAGGTCGCCGGCCTCCTGGGCCGCAGCAAGCGCAGCGCGTACCAGCTCTTCAATCTTCTCGGGCATAGATCCTCCTTGTGTTAAAGCCCCCGAGCTCTTGGTCACTCGTAGGGCAAAAGCCAGAGTTTGTAGCACTCTATCACAAGCGACGGGCACTGTCGCAGGGTAAAGCTAATAGATATTGCATATGCACAAAAATGACTACAGCTTGTATGGAGTCACTCAAAGATGCCGGTCTGCCTGCAGATTATGCAGGCGTTGAAAATGCATAAAGGTGTGAATGAGCTGCGTCTGTTATCGAATACTCTTACCTATCAGAGTTGTGTGCTTTTCCTGCATAAAGTAAGGGTTTGCGCACGTCAGCGTGTTATTCTAGACATACGTAAATTCGTATAAGTTGGAGGTAGCATGTTCTCAATCGGTCAACACGTCATTCATCCGGGCCAGGGAGTCTGCACCGTCGTCGGTTTTAGGGACGACACACCGCAGCCCATGCTGCTGCTCGAGACCAAGCAGGGACATGCGCAGACGATCCTCATGTACCCCGTGGCGCAGGCCGACCGTTTGCACGCCGCCATCTCGCAGCAAGATGCCGAGCACCTGCTGAGCCACTACGATGAGCTGGAGTGCGACACCTTTACCGAGCGCAACAGCTCGCTTGAGGAGACACACTTTAAGCAGCAGCTCAAACTGGGCGCGCCCGAGACGGTCCGCGTGGCAAAGACCATGATGCACCGCATTCGCCAGGCCGAGGAAGCTGATAAAAAGCCCAGCTCCTACTACATGCGCGTACTCAAGGAGGCCAAGCGCCGCTCCATCGAGGAGTTCGCCGTGGCCTTGGGCGTCACCGAGGAGGCCGCCGAAGCCCGCCTAGCCCAAGCCGCCCTCAACTAACCCATCCGCGCCAAAAACCACCACAAAGGGAACAGGCACCTTTGTGGTGGTTTTCTTGTTCTAGTAGTATTCATTCTTATCGATACCCACGAGCACAAGGAGTCTCTTATGGCAGAGCCGCTTACCGCTGGAATCACCCGCGACCGTGCGTTCGAACTGCTCAACGAGCACAACAAAGATCCGTTCCACATCACCCACGGCGAGACGGTCGAGGGCACTATGCGCTACTTTGCGCGCGAATTCGACCCCGAGAACGAGGAGTTTTGGGGCATCGTCGGTCTGCTGCACGACCTGGATTGGGAGGAGCATGAGGACGATCCCATGAACCACACCATCTATGCTGCCGAGATTCTTGAGGGCGAAGGTGCGTCTCCCGAGCTCATTCACGCCATCCAGACGCACACGTCGGACTTCAACACCTCGCTGCCCAAACCCGAGCTGCAGATGGAAAAGATCCTGTTTGCCTGCGATGAGCTCACCGGCCTGATCGGCGCTGCAGTCATCATGCGCCCGAGCAAGAGCGTTATGGACTTTACGACCAAGTCGCTCAAGAAGAAGTTCAAGGACAAGCGCTTTGCCGCCGGCTGCTCGCGCGACGTGATTTCGCAGGGCGCCGAGATGTTGGGCTGGGAGCTCCCCGAGCTCTTTGACCGCACCATCGCGGCCATGCAGTCCTTCGCCCCCGACCGCGATACCTTCCAGGCCTAACCGCCCACGCCACCTAAAACCGCCACAAAGGGGACAGGCACCTTTGTGGCGGTTTTCGTTTACGAGGGGTTTAGGGGCGGACCTGGCCGGTGCCGCGGAGCTTGTATTTGTAGGTGGTGAGGGCCTCGGCGGCAAAGGGGCCGCGAGCGTGGAGCTTTTGGGTCGAGATGCCGATCTCGGCGCCCAGGCCAAACTCGCCGCCGTCGGTGAAGCGCGTGCTGGCGTTGGCGTACACGGCCGAGGCATCGACCGCATCGAGGAAGCGCTCGCAAGCATCCGTGTCCTCGGCAACGATGGCCTCGGAGTGCATCGTGCCGTAGCGGTTGATGTGTGCGACGGCCTCGTCCTCGTTTGCCACGACCTTCACGCTCATCTCGAGCGCCAGGTACTCGCGACCCCAGTCCTCCTCAGTCGCGGCGACGTAGTCATCACCCTCGGCAAGACCGGCGTCGGCGCACGCGGCGCACGTGGCCTCGTCGCCGTGAATGAGCACGCCGTGTTCGTGCAGCACGGCAACGACCGCGGGCAGGAAGCGATCAGCAACGGCACGGTCGACCAGCAGCGACTCGGCGGCATTGCACACGCCCACGCGCTGGGTCTTGGCATTGACGATAATGTTGAGCGCCTTATCAAAGTCGGCGGATTCATGCACGTAGATGTGGCAGTTGCCAGTGCCCGTCTCGATCACCGGCACAAGCGACTCGCGCACGCAGCGCTGGATCAGGCCTGCACCGCCGCGCGGAATGAGTACGTCGACGATACCGCGGAGCTTCATGAGCTCGCCAGTGGCCTCGCGGTCGGTGGACTCGATCATCGACACGGCCTCGCGCGGGAAGCCCTTGGCCTCGAGCGCATCGGCCAGCAGCTCGGCGATCATGGCACACGAGTGATAGGCCAGCGAGCCGCCGCGCAGAATGCAGGCGTTGCCGGTACGGATGCAGATACCTGCGGCGTCGGCCGTCACGTTGGGGCGCGCCTCGTAGACCATAGCGACCAGGCCCAGCGGCACACTCACACGGGTCAGGTCCACGCCGCTTGCAAGCACGCGGTGGTCGAGCACGCGGCCCACGGGATCGGGCAGCTCGGCGAGCTTTTCCAGGCCGGCGGCCATGCCCTCGACGCGCTCGGGCGTCAGCAGCAGGCGATCGAGCAGTCCGGCCGAGGTACCCGCATCGCGCGCGGCGGACAAATCGAGCTCGTTAGCGGCGACGATGGAGTCGACACCGTTGCGCAGTGCTGCGGCCATGGCGCGCACGGCCTCCTGACGCTGCTCATCGCTCGCCGTGGCAAGCGAGGCCGACGCTGCCTTGGCGGCAACGGCAAGATCGTGGACATACGTGGCTATATCGACCGACATGGGCGGCCCTTTCTCCTAGAAGTTTGCAACCATGGTAGCCGATTTGCGCATGGCCTCGCCCGCGGCGGTAGAATTGGTCAACCCGAAACACCGCAACGAACGGAAGACTCACATGGCCCTCATCACTTCATACCACGTCCCCGGCCTTTACGTCGAGGACCACAGCATCGACGTCCCCCTTGACTGGCGCGGCCTGGAGCCGATGCTCCTGGCCGTCGGCAGCACCATGCGCCGCGGCGCCATGCCGGCACCAATAGCCGGCGCGCCCGAGAGCATCAAGCTCTTCTACCGCGTGGTTTGCGCGCCCGACCGCATCAACGACGATCTGCCGCTGCTCCTGTTTTTGCAGGGCGGCCCCGGCGGCGAGAGCCCGCGTCCGCTGTCGCCCACAAGCGACGGCTGGATCGAGGAGGCCGTCAAGCACTTCCGCGTCGTCCTGCCCGACCAGCGCGGCACCGGGCGCAGCAGCTGTGTAGACGGGCGCACGATTGCCGCACTGGGCGAGCGCGCGACGGCGGCCGGCTCCGATGCCGCACGCTCGCAGGCTGACTTCCTCAAGCGCCACCTCGCCAGCTCCATCGTGCGCGATTTTGAGTACCTGCGCCTAGTGGGCTTTGGCGGCAAGCCGTGGGTCACGCTCGGCCAAAGCTACGGCGGCTTTTTGACGCTGAGCTACCTCTCGCTCTTCCCCGAGGGCGTGGCGGCGAGCTTTACCTGCGGCGGAATCCCCCACGTGCCGGCGAGCGCAAGCGAGGTCTACGCGCACACCTTCCCGCGCATGGCCGCCAAGACGCAGCAGTATTATGACCGCTACCCCGCTGACGTCGAGCGCGTGGCAGCCCTGGCCGATGCGCTCGAGGCTCAGAAGCCCGTGCTGCCCGACGGCTCGCCGATGACGGTCGAGCGCCTACAGCTCATGGGCAGCGATTTTGGCATGAAGCCGAGCTTTGAGCGCATGCATTGGATTATCGATCACGCTTTTGTTGACGGCGACGGCACGCTGACCTGCGGCTCCTCGGTATCCGACAGCTTTTTGATGCGCGCCTTCGAGCGCACCAACACGCGCACGAATCCGCTGTACTGGACGCTGCAGGAGTTCATATATGCCGACGGCGACACCATGCCCATTGGTTGGGCCGCGGCTGAAGAGAAGGCACACCGCGCTGAGTTCGACACCCTCGCGCGCCCGCTCATGTTTACCGGCGAGGCCATGTTCCCGTGGATGTTCGAGCAGATGCCCGAGCTTATGCCGTTTAAGCCCGCCATGGACCTGCTGATGGAAGACACCAGCTGGGACAAGATCTACGACCCGCAGCGCCTGGCCTGCAACGAGGTGCCGCTCCAGGCCGCGGTGTATTTCGACGACATGTACGTGGATTCGGGCCTGCAGCTCGATACGCTCAGCCGCGTGGGCAACTCGCATGCCTGGGTGACCAACGAGTTCGAGCACGACGGCCTGCACGGCGGCGTGGTGTTCAAGCACCTCTTCGACGAAGCACTCAACCGCGGAGACCTGCGCCGAATCTTCTAACAAAGGAGTGTCCCAAAGTGCCGGCACATAAGGAACGTCCCCAAGTGACGGATAAGTGCCGACAACGACAATGCCGCAGGTAGAGGACGGAAAGCGAAAACGCCCCTAAGCGAGTGGCTGTAAATCGTAGATCGAACAAAAGAAGCGAGCGCCGCCCAGAGCGAACAAGTTGGCATGAAAAAGGTGAGGCATAGACCTGATGGTCATGCCTCGCCTTTTGAATGACAAATTGTCGCTCTGGGCGGCGCGCAGCGTCGACCGGTCCGC
>CABVCF010000090.1 GCA_902496775.1 uncultured Collinsella sp. | reverse complement strand
ATCGCGAGTTCCGCACGCAAAGAAGGCCACTTAATGTGGCCTTCGTCTTGCGCAGGACTGTAGAGCAGGAAACCTTATATCCGGCCCCTCCGGTCGGGGACCGCACCCGTACGACTACAGCGTCATGTTTGGATCGGCGTCGACGTCGAACGGCGAGATTTCACCTCGGTCGAATTTACGGCGAGCGACCTCCGCGATCATGGCTGCGTTGTCGGTACAGGCAGACAAGGGCGGCACCGTTACGCGAATCCCCTGACGTCCAAGCTTCTTGATCATCATCTCGCGCAGATGCGGGTTGGCCGAGACGCCGCCGCCGATGCAGTATTCCTTACATCCGGTAGCGTGCAATGCGTTTTTGGCCTTCTTGTACTGCACGTCAAAGACAGCTGCCTCAAACGAAGCTGCCAGATCGGGCAGGTGAATCGTGCGCCCGGCCTTGGTCTCCTGCTCGATGTAGAGCGTCACGGCCGTTTTAAGACCCGAAAGCGAGAAACGATAGTCTCCCCTGCTGTTAAGCGCACGGGGGAAATCGATCGCGCGGGGATTGCCCGTCTCGGCCAGCTTGGAAATGATGGGGCCACCGGGATAGCCCAGGCCCAACGCCTTGGCCACCTTGTCGAAGGCCTCGCCCACGGCGTCGTCGAGCGTCTCACCGAGCACCTCGTAGTCGCCCCATGCCTTTACGTGCACGAGCATGGTGTGCCCGCCCGAGACAAGCGTAAAGATAAACGGAGGCTTGAGGTCGGGCTGCGCCAGCAAGTTGGCAAACAGGTGCCCCTCCAGATGGTTGACGCATACGAGCGGCTTACCGGCAGCGTAGGCAAAGCCTTTGGCAAAGGCAACGCCCACCACGAGGGCGCCCACCAGGCCCGGACCCTGTGTCACGCCCACGGCGGCAAGCTCGCTGGGGGCAATGGCTCCACCCTCAAGACCAAGCGATGCTGCGGCATCCTCGAGCGCCGCATCCACGACACTCACAATCACCTCAACGTGTTTGCGCGAGGCGATCTCGGGCACCACGCCGCCAAAGCGGGCATGAAAATCAATCTGTGTCGACACCTGGTTGGCCAGCATATTGCCATCCGCATCGATAATCGCCACGGCCGTCTCGTCGCAGGAACTCTCGATAGCGAGCACTAGGCGGCGGCGCTCAATTTCGGCACGCTCCCCCTCGGAGCGCCCAGGCGCAGGCAGCGGCCATACGCGCTGCTCTGCCGCCGTCGGCTCGGGCGAAGCATTGTCGACCGGAAGCACCAAGGGCAGCGGAGCCGTCATGACGATGGCATCCTTACCGGCACCATAGTAGCCGCGGCGCCGTCCTGCCTCGGTAAAGCCCAGAGCGTTATATAGCGCGATCGCTCCCTCGTTACCGTCCTCGACCTCGAGCGAAGCCGTAGTGCAGCCGAGCATCTGGGCATCATAGCTCACGTGCGACAGCAGCTTGCGGGCAATGCCCTCGCGGCGATGTGCCGGGTCGACGGCGACATCCAGAATCTGCACATCACCGTCCACGACCATACCGCCGGCAAGGCCCAGCAGCTTGCCGTCGTCGTGTGCCACCCACCAACTACGCGGCGCAGTAACGTCCTCGCCCAGTTCGGACAGGAACATGCCCGGCGTCCACGCCTCGTGTCCGGCGCCTTCAAAGCAGGCAGCCTCCAGCGCGCTCGCGCCCTCGGCATCCGCCGCGCCCATGGGACGGAACTGCAGATGACGACCGGCGAGCTCATCGGCAACACCCGTAATTTCGCTCTGCGCACTCTCGGCAAGACCAAGACGCTTGCGCTCGTTTTCCTCGGCATCCGAAAGGCGCGTGTAAATCGGCAGGACGCGAGCCGGATCGCCGTCACCCGCAGCGTGCGCGAGCAGCAAGCCCTCGCCCGAAGGCCACCACAGGTCGCGCTCCACGCAGCGGGCGGTCTCGTCCTCACCCAGCAGCTTGCCATAGCGCACGAGACCGTCACCGGTCAGCTGAACCTGGTCCCAGTCCGCTGCTCGGCGCCACTCATCGAGCGCCACGGCGGCCTTGACCACGTGTTCGCGCTCAAATTGACGCTCGGGACCCTCATCGACCAGCATATACAGCGCCGGATATACCTCACCGCGCATAGCATCGGCCAAGATACCAAGCTTGCCGCGCACGCCAGCCTTCCACGCCGTCCAAGCACAAGCGTCGAGCGTCGACACGCCCAGCAGCGGAACATTGGCACCACGCGCGAGGCCCTTGGCAGTGGAGATGCCGATGCGCACACCCGTAAAGGACCCCGGGCCGCGGCCGACCACGTAGCAACCAACATCGCTGCGATCCAGACCGGCTTGAGCCAGCACGCCATCAACGGTATTCACGAGCTCAACGTTGGCGTGACGGCGACACATGTGGTCGCCACTCACGAGCTTCGTCTCGCCCGTCTGCCCATCAATCCAGCTTGCCGCGCAGGCAAGCATGTCGGTCGAGGTATCGAGCGCCACCACCAGCGCGTTGTCGTTATGCAAGCTCATCTTGTACAGCCTTATCAATCAAATGGGAAAGCTCCATTGCGCGGTCACCGTGCGCCTCAAGCGTTATCGTTCGCACATCGCTGTCGCCCTCATCACGCTTGAGCGTCACCGAAAGATACTCATCCGTCAGCTCGTCCTGGAATTGTTCGCCCCATTCCAGCAGGCAAGCACCCTCATAGCCCAGCACATCGAAAATGCCCGTATCCTCGAGCTCGTAGGCATGCTCCAGGCGGTATAGATCAAAGTGAAACAGCGGAATACGACCTTGATCGTGAACGGCCATGAGCGCAAACGTAGGACTCGTAACCATATGCCCATCGCCCAGCCCGCGCGAGACGCCCTTGGTAAAGTGAGTTTTGCCCACTCCCAGGCCACCGGTCAGGATGAGCACATCGCCGTCCTCAAGGCACGGTGCAATTAGCTCGCCAAAGTACTCCGTATCGGCAGCGCAAGTCGTTTTGTAAGTACCTACCCCCAGGCGCTCCAGGGACATATATGCTCCTTATTATTCCGAGGCGTCCTCTGGTGCGGGATGTCGCTCCAGATAATCGCCCAGCATCTTAAAGTCTTCCTCCAGCAGCTCCTGCCACGCCGGATTGCGCAGCGCTGCTGCCGGATGAAAAGTGGGCATTACTACAAAATGCCCCATCTGGTGGAACCTGCCGCGCAGCTTAGTAATGCCAATCTCGGTCTTAAGCACAAAGTGCGTCGCGGGGTTGCCGAGCGTCACGATAATATCAGGCCAGATGCTTCGAATCTGCTCACGCAAAAACGGCGAGCAAGCCAGCACTTCCTCGGGACGCGGATTGCGGTTTCCCGGCGGGCGGCACTTAAGCACGTTGGCAATGTAGACGTCTTCGCGTTTGAGCCCCGCCAGCGACAAAATGCCGTTGAGGTCCTCGCCTGCCGCCCCCACAAAGGGCTCGCCCTGCAAATCCTCATTGCGGCCCGGCGCCTCACCAATAAACATCACGCGAGCGCGGGGGTTTCCCACGCCAAACACGATATTGTGACGCGACTGGTAGAGCTGGCAGAGGTGACAATCGCCCAGAACGGCCTCAATTTCCTCGAGTGCGACCTCACGTGGTGCCTGATGGGTATGGCCGGGGATGTGCATGACGCCCATAGCGGCTCCTACACGTAGACCTTGTCGAGACGCATGCCAAAGCCGCAGGCGACCTCGTAGTTAATCGTTCCGCGCAGTCGGGCCATCTCGTCCATAGTGATCTCGGCATCGCCATCGCGGCCGACGATAATCATCTCGTCACCATACTCGGCCTCGGGAATCTCGTGTGCCGGGTTGGACTGAATGGCGACCATAAACTGGTCCATGCAGATATTGCCAACCTGATGCACGCGCTCGCCGCGATACAGCACATCCATACGATTGGAAAGCGTACGCGATAGGCCGTCGGCATAACCGATCGGCAGCGTGCAGATCTGAACGCGCGTACGCGGTACGCGGTAGGTAAAACCGTAGCCCACGCCCTCACCCATCGCAGGGTGTGCCACGCGCGTCACGCGCGCATGGACGCTCATAACGGGATCAAGCTGCATCACGCGGCCGCTCAGCTCGCACGGCTGCATGCCATACAAGCCAACGCCGGCGCGAATCATATCAAAATGCATCGAGGGGTCGAGCATCGAAGACGGCGTGTTGGCGCAGTGCACGATACCGCACTCAAAGCCCGCATCCTTAATGGCCTGAACGGCCTCGGTAAAGCGCTGACACTGCAGTTTGTAGTCCCAGCCCGAAGGTTCATCGGCCGTGGCGAAGTGCGTAAATACGCCGTCGCACTGAATACCGCGGTGGAAATTAATACCGCGGACAAAGTCGAGCACCTGCGTGTAATGTACGCCAATGCGGTTCATGCCCGTCTCGATGGCGAGATGATACTTGCCCACCTTGCCCGCCGCGACGGCACATTCGCCATACGCAAGAGCAAAGTCGGACGTATAGACCGAGGGCATAATATCAAACTCGAGCAACGTCGGAATGGCCTCGATAGGCGGCTCGCTTAGGATGAGGATGGGTTTCGTAATCCCGCCCTGTCTGAGCTCAACGCCCTCGTTAACCGTCGCCACGGCAAACATGTCGGCACCGGCCGAATACATGATCTTGGCGCACTCAACAGCTCCATGACCATAAGCATCGGCCTTGACCACGCAGCACAGGCGCTGACGTGGATTCAACAAGTTCTTATAGGCCCTCGTGTTGCGACGGAGCGCCCCGCGGTCGATCTCGACCCAGGACCAGCGCGTCAAATCGGCTTTATTCATGATTAGTCATCCGACCCTTCGTCCATGATTCCCAGATCTTCGAGCGCATCCTTTGCCGCCAGCTCCATGGCAGGACCGATTAAGTCGATAAGATCGGTCGCGATGACGCTCTTCTCACCATACTCCGTCGCCGCGGCAAAACCGGCGTAGCTGTGAAGTGCGACGGCGTACGAATACAGCAACTCCCAACGATCCATCTCGTCGCGCATGGTGGCAAGCGTGCCGGCCAAAATACCCGCGAGAACATCACCCGAACCGGCAGTTGCCAGAGAAGCCGGACCCGAGAGCGGCAGCAGCACACGCTCAACGCCACAGATAGCCGTCGTCGGCCCCTTGGCAATGACCACCAGATTGTCGGAACCTGCAGCCCAGACAACCTTCTGCGCCGCCGCAATCGCGGTACCAAGGTCGTTCACCTCGTCACCGGCAACCAGACGCGAAAGCTCACGATAGTGCGGCGTCATAACCAACGGCTGCTCGCGACGATACATCTCGGGGTTGCTATCAATACCGTCAATGGCAATCTTAGCAAGGCAGTTGAGTGCATCGGCGTCCAAAATAAGCGGCACATCAAGCTCGAGCAAGCCCGAAACCACCTGCATAGCGCCGGCAGACGTCGTCATACCAGGACCGCACAGTACACAGCTGTACTTCTTTGCAATCTCGCACACCGTCATGCGCGCGGCGGCGCCAAAGGAGCCGCGGGAATCAGACGGAATAGCAAAGACGGGAATCGAAGGAAGTGCCATGCGAATAAGATTGGCGCAGGCGTCAGGAGCCGCGACTGCCACGTAACCAGCACCCGCGCGAGCTGCAGACTTGGCCGCCATAATGGCAGCACCAGGATATTGCGCAGATCCGGCGACGATAAGCACAGAGCCACGGGAATACTTATCGATATTCGTAGGTAGTGGAGCAAAGTAATCAACTAAGTCACCGGGCTCGACAATCTCGGCGGCGTGGTCGACATCATCGATGACCTCGTCAAGACGGTCGTAAAGATTGCCGCAGATCAAATCGCCAGCATACTCAGGGCCATCAGCGCTATACAAACCAATCTTGGGCGCAATCATCGTCACCGTATGCTCGGCACGAATGCAGTCATCATCAACAACGCCCGTCTCGGCATTCAGGCCCGAGGGGACATCAATGGATACGACACAGTCGGCGCATTCATTGACGGTAGGAATCCAGATGGAGAACGGCGCACGCAGGTTCCCGTGAAAACCGGTACCAAAAATGGCATCGACAACAACATCGGCCTTATCGATCAAAACCTCGAGTTCGTCACGCGAGGGGCCGACGCAAACGTGCACATCGCGGCCGGCAGTACGACGAGCAACATGACGTGCCAGAGCAGCAGGAATCTCATCCGGTTCAACCGGAGAAACGATATCCACGTCCACACCCTTATGGCTCAGGATATCGGCGGCAACCCAACCGTCGCCGCCATTATTACCAAAACCGACCAGAACGAGAACCCGATCGGGATTGAGCTTCAAGACCTCGTTAGCGGCAAACTCACCCGCTAGCTCCATAAGCTCGGCCTTCGAAGTCCCTTCGCGTTCGATGATGTCCTCGAGACGAACGACTTCTTCGGTACTCAAAACCGGTTTCATCTATGCTCCTAGCGTATCTTGCGAAGCATCGCCCAGGTGCTCCGTCAATGCCGAATTCTGAAGCTGCTCGAGCTCATCTAAAACAGAGCGAGCCTCTTTAAATGTCTGCGCAACGCGTTTCTTGGTGCTCACCTTTTCATCTTTTGGCTTAGGCCGAGCATCTTCGGTAATCGCGATAGCATTCGCAACGGCTAAATCTCCTGTAAGCGTAATGGAAAGAGCAACCTCAACAACACCCAGCTCTTGAGCGATCTCGAGTGCACGGCCCGAAAGCAGTGCCTTCGGTTTGCCGAGTTTATCACGCGTTACCGAAACATCCTTGCGACCCACGCCTTGACTAAAACCTGTGCCGAGAGCCTTAAGCACCGCCTCGCGCGATGCAAAGCGGCTGGCATAGTGAGCAGCGGGACGCGATGATGCATCACAATACGCACGCTCTTCTTCGGTAAACACACGCCGAGCAAACGACGGCGTCTTTTCAAGAATTGATTTCATACGGGAAATCTCGACGATATCAACGCCGATACCAGCTTCAGCCATGTTCACCTCCATATCGCACAGACTAAGTTATTGTAGCCCGTTCACAGAAGATGCGACAAACGAGGGTTATAAAACACAGCTACTATGTGAGACAAAAGCCCGTAAACGCAAAAAAGGGGGAGGCCGCGAGGCCTCCCCCTTC
>CABVCF010000089.1 GCA_902496775.1 uncultured Collinsella sp. | reverse complement strand
GTCGATCGCGAGTTCCGCACGAGCCGGAGAGCACTTAATGTGCTCTCCGTGCGAGTCAGGACTGTCCGAGCAGGCGACCTTATATATTTGCCCTCCCCGGGACTCCTCGCCCGAACCCCTCAGCTAGTTCTTCAGCGAGTTCAGCGGCGCCGGGAATCGACCACCACGGTGGGCAAGCACGGTGCCGGCGTTGGGGTTCACCGGCATGATGGGCGCACGGCCAAACAGGCCGCCGTACTCGACGCAGTCGCCCACGCCCTTGCCGATGGCGGGAATCACGCGGACGGCCGTGGTCTTGTTGTTGATGACGCCGATGGCCATCTCGTCGGCGATGATGCCGGCGATGGTCTCGACCGGGGTGTCACCGGGGATGGCAATCATGTCCAGGCCAACGGAGCACACGCAGGTCATGGCCTCGAGCTTCTCGAGCGAAAGCGCGCCGGCCTCGACGGCGGCGATCATGCCGGCGTCCTCGGACACGGGGATGAAAGCGCCGGAGAGACCGCCCACGCTGGAACTGGCCATGACGCCGCCCTTCTTGACGGCATCGTTGAGCATGGCGAGCGCGCAGGTCGTGCCCGGGCCGCCGCAGGTACCTACGCCGATGATCTCGAGGATGCGCGCGACGGAGTCGCCGATGGCAGGCGTGGGAGCCAGCGACAGGTCGACAATGCCCTTCTCGACACCCAGACGATGGGCGGCCTCGCGGCTCATGAGCTCGCCGGCACGGGTGATCTTAAAGGCGGTCTGCTTAATCTTTTCGGCGACTTCCATCATCGAGGCGGAGTCGGGGAGCGTCTCCAAGGCAGCAGCCATAACGCCGGGGCCCGAGACACCAACGTTGATGACGGCGTCGGCCTCGCCACCGCCGTGGACGGCGCCCGCCATAAACGGGGAGTCCTCGACCATGTTGGCAAAGCAGACAAACTTGGAAGCGCCGACGGAGTCCTGGTCGGCCGTGAGCTTGGCGGCGTCGATGATGGTCTGCGCGGCCATGAGCACGGCGTCCATGTTGATGCCGGCGCGCAGGCTGGCGACGTTGACGCTGGAGCAGACGCGGCTGGTGGTCGCGAGCGCCTGGGGGATGGACTGGATGACGCGGCGGTCGGCGTCGCCGATGCCCTTCTGGACGAGTGCGGAGAAGCCGCCCAGGTAATCGATGCCGAGCGTCTCTGCCGCGCGGTCGAGGGCGTGCGCGATGGGGGTGAGGTCCTCATCCTTGCAGCACGCGGCAATCTGCGCCACCGGGGTGACGGAAACGCGCTTGTTGACGATGGGGATACCGTACTCGCGCTCGAGGTTCTCGGCGGTCTCGACCAGATGCTCAGCCGTGTGCGTCACGTGGTCGTAGATCTTCGTGCACATGCGGTCGAGGTTCTCGTCACCGCAACCCATGAGCGAAACACCCATGGTGATGGTCCTGATGTCGAGGTTCTGCTCCTCAACCATGCCGCGGGTTTCCGCGATTTCTGCGGGCGTGATCGCCATCCTTGCGCTCCTATCTGCCAAAACGAGCATAGTCTTATCTATTCTAACGTGCCGCACGTGCCAAGTGGCGCATGCGGCACGTTTTGGTGCTCGGTTGTTTCCGTTGTGTTACTGCCCAAAGACCTCTTCGGCGATACGAGCGCTTTCGGCGGCGTCCTTGGCGTAGTAGTCCGCGCCGATCTGCTTGGCGTATTCGGGGGTGAGTACGGCGCCGCCTACGATGATCTTGACGCCCGGCACCTCGGTATGAAGCAGCTTGATGGTCTCCTCCATGGCGACGACCGTGGTAGTCATAAGCGCCGAGAGGCCGACGAGTTTGATATCGCGCTCCTTGACGGTCTTGAGTACCTCCTGCGGATCGACGTCGCGGCCCAGGTCAAAGACGGTATAGCCGTAGTTGTCGAGCAGCATTTTGACGATGTTCTTACCGATGTCGTGGATATCGCCCTTGACGGTGGCCACGCAGATCTTACCCTTATCGGCAATCTCGCCGGCGGGCATCAGGCGCTTGATGGTGTCAAAACCAACACGTGCTGCCTCGGCCGAGGCCATAAGCTGCGGCAAGAAGAACTTGCCCTGGTCAAAGAGGACGCCAACCTCATCGAGGGCGGGGATAAAGTGATTGTTGATGAGGTCCATGGCGTCGTGATCTGCCAGCAGACGCTCGGTCTCGGCAGCGATCTCGCCTTTGCGGCCCGAGACGACCATGCGACGAATCGGGTCGTCGTTGCCGTCGGTGCCGGCGGTGCCAGCAGCGGGCACAGCGTCGGTCGATACTGCCTGAGCAGCTGCCGGGTTGGCGGCGATCTTGTACGGATCGGTCCAGCCGGCATAGCGCTCGATGTATCCGGTCGAGCCCTCGTCCTCAACGCTCAACACGCGATAGCTGTAGACGGTATCCATAAAGCGCTTGGAACCCGGGTTCATGATGGGGGCGTCCAGGCCCGCGCCGAAGGCGGCAGCCAAAAAGACCGAGCCCAGCAGCGGGCGGGCAGGCAGGCCAAAGCTGATGTTCGACACGCCGAGCGCACATTTGACGCCCAGGCGCTCCTTGCACAGGGACATGGCGCGCAGGATCTGCTCGGCCTGGCGTTGATTGGTCGAGGCGGTCATGACCAGGCAGTCGATGAGGATGCGGTCCGGTCCGATGCCGTAGCGGGCAGCCTCGGCCACGATGTGCTCGGCGATGGCGAAGCGAGCCTCGGCGGTATCGGGGATGCCGCCTTCGTCGAGCGTAAGGCCGACAACGTTGGTGCCGTAGTGGGCGACCAGCGGAAAGATCTCATCCATGATCTGCTGCTTGCCATTGACCGAGTTGATGATGGGCTTGCCGGCGTAGCGGCGCACGGCGGCCTCGACAGCGGCGGGATCGGTGGAGTCGATCTGCAGCGGCAACAGCGTGGAGCCCTGGAGCTGTTCGGTCGCCTGTTGGATGATCTTGACCTCGTCGATCTCGGGCAGGCCGACGTTGACGTCCAGGATATCGGCGCCCTGTTCCTGCTGGCTGATGCCCTGGCTCACGACGTAGTCCAGATCGCCGTCGCGCAGGGCCTGCTGCAGGCGCTTTTTGCCGGTGGGGTTGATGCGCTCGCCGATGACGGCGATCTTGTGGCCGTCGCAGGGAAGGTCCACCACGGTCTGGGCGCTTGTGACCGACATGCTGGGCTTGCGGTGGCGCGGGCTGGGCGTGTGGTTGTCGATAAGCGTGCGCAAGGCCGCCATGTGCGCCGGCGTGGTTCCGCAGCAACCGCCCACGACGCTCACGCCGTCGGCGATCATGCCGGCGACGGCCTCGGCGTATTCGGGGGCCTGGATATCAAAGACGGTGTTGCCGTCGTCGTCCACATGGGGGAGTCCTGCATTGGCCTGCACCATAACGGGCTTGTCGGTAACGGTGAGCATACGTGCGGCGAGTCCTCGGAGCTCGGCCGGTCCTTGGCTGCAGTTGATGCCCAAAACGTCGGCACCGATGGCGTCGAGCGTGATGGCGGCGACCTCGGGACTCGTGCCCAGGAAGGTACGGCCGTCTTCCTCAAAGGTCATGGTGGCAAAGACGGGCAGGTCGGAGTTCTCGCGGCAGGCGAGGACCGCCGCCTTGATCTCGGCCAGGTCGGTCATGGTCTCGATAATAAAGAGGTCCACGCCCGCGGCGACGCCGGCGCGCACTTCCTCGGCAAAGAGGTCATAGGCCTCGTCGAAGCTGAGGGTGCCTAAGGGACGAAGCAGTGCGCCGATGGGGCCGATGTCACCGGCGACGTAGCGGGCACCAGCCGCGCGGGCGCAGGCGACAGCGGCGGCAAAGACATCTGCCACGGTGGCGGCGCCGTCGAGCTTGTGGGCATTGGCGCCAAAGGTGTTGGCGGTGATCACGTCGCAGCCGGCCTCGACATATTGACGTTGGATATCGGTGATAACCTGGGGCTCATCAAAGTTGAGCAGCTCGGGCAAGGCGCCCGCCTTCATGCCAGCGGCCTGCAACATGGTGCCCATGCCGCCGTCGAACAGCAGGTGTCCCGTGCCCTCGATGGCCGCACGCAGGCGATCGTCCTTAATGCGCAGGTCGTCGATCGTGCGCGTCTTGTACGTGGCACCGTTGCGACGTGCGGCATCAACGGGCGCCGCCAATGCAGTGCCGTCAGAATCATGAGTGATAAGCGGAGTAAACATCGGGGGCTCCTAATGGCTGGAATAGCAGGTGGTGTGGGCGGCGCGGAAGCGGCAGTGTTCGCGCATGCGGCAGATATTGCAGGTGGGGCGGCTCTGGGCGTCGTGGACCTCGCCGTCGAATAGGCCGATCACCGCGGTCACGCTTTTGGTGGGCATGAGCAGGCTGGTGGGTGTGACGGTAAGCCCGATGAGCCGCGTGGCGTTGAGCGCATTGACGATCGAGCGCTGGGCCGAGAGCGGGCAGTCGCCATAGCCGGGACTGAAGCGCCAGTTGCCGGCGAGTCCGTGTGCGGCGGCCGCAGCCTTGACCTGCTGGTCCATCTGCTCGACGGCGGCTTCCACGTAAGCGGAGCACGCGGCGTCGAGCACGGCGCCCTCCAGGGGATGTTGGGCTCCCGTGGTGCGCAGGCGACGCTCGGCGTCCATGCCGAGGGTGCATGCCATGAGCGCGGCAAAGCGGGCGTCCTTAAGATGACGATAGATATCACGACCGCGCAGCTCAACATTGGTGCCGACCAGACGGATGCAAGGTTCTCCCTGCTCGTCCACACCCGTGGCATCGACGGCAAACACGCGGCGCACGCCACGGGGCTCAATGTCCAATTCCAGACGCTCGACCACAAGCTCAATACGCTGCGACAGCTCGGGCTCAATCTGCTGGCCGCCGTAACCCAGATACCGCAGCATCTCGGCACGGTCGACACGGGGATGGTGCGCAGCATCGACACGGTAAAGCGCCGGCGACGCAAGGTCGGCCGGCACTTCGATAGCGGTTGTATCGATGTGCGGTTTTTCCATTACCCCAGGCGCTCCATAATGGTCGCGGCGATCGCAGGACGGTTCATAGTGTACAAGTGCAGGCCGTCAGCGCCGTGCTCCTTGAGGTCGCAAAGCTGGCGGGCTGCATAATCTACACCAGCTGCCTGCAGGCTCTCGGGGTCATTCTCGTACTTGGCGAGGATCTTGATGACGGGGGAGGGCAGCGAAGCGCCGCACATAAAGACCATGCGGCTGATCTGTGACTTGCCCATAAACGGCATGATGCCCGCGGTAATGGGCACGGTGATGCCGGCCTTGTCGGCAAGCTCGCGAAAACGGTAGAAGCACTCGTTATCAAAGAAGAGCTGCGTCACAAAGAAGCTCGCGCCGGCGTCCTGCTTTTGCTTGAGGTGTTCGACCGAGAGGTTGAGATCCTCACAGGCAATGTGGCCCTCGGGGTAGGCTGCGGCGCCCACGCAAAAGCCGGCGTCGACGAGCTCGGGGATGAGGTCGCGGGCGTAGGCGTAGTCCGAGGCGGGCTTGTCGTCCTCGGTCGCGCCAGCGGGAAGATCGCCACGCAGGGCCAGGATGTTTTCCACGCCGGCGGTGCGATACTCGTCGATCTTGGCGGCGATATCGGCGTGCGAGCGGCCCACGCAGGTAAGGTGTGCCACCGAGGGCGTGTCGAATTCGCTCGTAATCATATGCGCGATGGGGGCGGTGGCGGCACCGTTGCCCGAGCCGCCGGCCGAGCAGGTGACCGAGACAAAGCTCGGCGAAAGCTTGCACAGATTGCCTGCCACTTCGCGAGCCGTGTCGAGGGTCAGCTCGCCCTTGGGCGGGAACATCTCAAACGAAACGGGTGCGGTGCCCTGGGATGCTGCCTGCTTAAAAACCTCGTCGACGCGCATATCGTGCTCCTCTAGATACGTAATAGTGTGATGTGTTGTAAGGATTCTACAGCACCACTGTGTCACGGTGGAGTTTCACTCGCTATTTGAGGATACCAATCAAAGATGCCTTGCTATCGGCTTTATCTATAACAGAGCGGCTAATCTGGGCACGGACTATAAAGACTGGTATCTGATGCAAAATACCAGTTAATAGAGCTCCATCCCAAATTGACTACCCTTAAACCATGGGGAGAGGTCTGCTATTTATACAGTTGATTGGCTGTTGAGGGTGGCAACGCCGCCTCGATAGGGTAACCTCATTGATTGGTTTCGCGACAGCAACATAACGGTAATGTCGCGGAAACACGGCGAGTCTAAGCTATGACTCGTTCGTTAGTAATCAACACCGCTTCTCACGCGGTGCCGATACGAAGGGAGTTCCGTATGGCCGATCTTACTGACCGCTTCGGGACCATGGTGTTCTCTGAGGAAGTCATGAAGGACTACCTCCCCAAGGACATTTGGAAGCGCCTTGCTGCAACCCTCGAGGGCGGTGAGCCGCTCGACCTGGATGTGGCCAACGCCGTTGCCCACGCCATGAAGGTCTGGGCCATCTCCAAGGGCGCGACGCACTACGCGCACTGGTTCCAGCCGCTTTCGGGTATTACTTCCGAGAAGCACGACAGCTTCCTGGAGCCCAACCACGACGGCACCGCCATTACCAAGTTTACGGGCAAGAACCTCATCCAGGGCGAGCCCGATGCCTCGAGCTTCCCCAACGGCGGCCTGCGCGCTACCTTCGAGGCCCGTGGCTACACCGCTTGGGATCCCACTAGCCCCGCCTTTATCAAGGACGATGTCCTGTGCATCCCCACGGCTTTCTGCTCCTACACGGGCGAGGCCCTGGACAAGAAGACCCCGCTGCTGCGTTCCATGACCGCGCTCTCGCGTGAGTCTAAGCGCGTTTTGGCGCTGTTTGGCAAGACCCCCAAGAAGGTCGTTCCTTCCGTGGGCGACGAGCAGGAGTACTTCCTGATCAAGAAGGACGCCTATCGCAAGCGCAAGGACCTGGTCATCACCGGCCGCACCCTCTTTGGTGCTGCTCCCTGCAAGGGCCAGGAGCTCGAGGAGCACTACTTTGGCGCTATCCGCCCCACCGTCTCGGCCTACATGAAGGACCTGGACGATGAGCTGTGGGCGCTTGGCATTCCCGCCAAGACCAAGCACAACGAGGTTGCTCCCTGCCAGCATGAGCTCGCACCGGTCTATGGCGAGGTCAACGAGGCCATCGACCAGAATCTGGTCATGATGGAGAAGATGAAGCTCATCGCC